>SORU01000034.1 GCA_004402915.1 Fidelibacterota bacterium MT.SAG.2 | reverse complement strand
TAACTGTTCTATTATGAGGAAAAATTGAAAAATATGTACAAAACGCTGGGAATTATTCTTTTACTATCATCTTTATTGATTGCGGCATGCAGCGGAAAACATGCCGAGGGGGAGAGCAAGGAGTCCTCAAGCGATTCCACTTCAACTGATAGTTCCAAAAAAGATTCTGCAAAATTAGCTAAAGCTAAGGAAGAAGAAGACCTTGATCTGGTTCCTGTCGAGATATTCGAGGCATGGCGGGGAAAGATTTCCTCATATATAATTTTGAGCTCTACGATTGAAACGGAGCAATATGTGGACGTTTATCCTTATCTGACCGGAATTGTGGCGGTTCTTCTTGCCGAAGAAGGCGACAATTTGAAGAAGGGAGAGCCGTTATTACGACTCGATGCGGAGGAATACCGGCTTAGGGAGGCGAGGGCGCTGACCGAGTATAAAACCCTGCAAGGAGAGTTCAAAAGGATTCAAGCACAGTTTGATAAGGATCTGATGAGCAGGGAGGAATACGGCAAAGCAAAGCTCGTCCTGGAACAGACAAAATTAAGTTGGCAGGAAGCTAAATTGAATCTGGACAGAACGACTGTCCGGACACCGATTGACGGAGTCGTCTCGCTGCGGAACGTAAGGCAGGGCGACAGAGTCATGCCGAGCACGCATATATATTCTGTAGTAAATCTTGAGGATATCATAGCAACGGTTCATGTTCCTGAAAAGGAACTCTCATCCATCAAAATCGGTCAACTTACGTATTTGACATCAGATTACTTAGGGGATGAAAAGTTTGAAGGCTATGTGAAGCGGATTTCACCAATCGTCAATCCCGCAACCGGTACATTCAAGGTTACCATAGGACTTGAAGGAGAATATAAAGATCTTCGCCCCGGTATGTTCATAAACACGTACATCGTGACCATGACAAACGATGATGCGCTGCTCTTGGATAAAGATGCCATAGTTTACGACAGTGATCAGCGGTTCGTGTTTGTGGTCAAAGATTCGTTGGCATTTAAAGTACCTATTGAAGTCGGATTTGAAGATGCTTCATACATAGAGGTATTGGAAGGTGTCAGTGACTCCGACAAAATCATAATTGTCGGTCAGAACGGATTGAGAGACAAGACGAAAGTCAAGGTCGTCAAAGAGCGTAAGATCTCCTAAGAATAAGTTTCGTATTTCTATATATGAGGTGTTTTATTGAATGAGTCAGGTAATTCGGGTGATAAATTAAACACAATCTTTAATATTACCACAACCCGGCCGGTAGCCATCACCATGATCTCGTTAGCAGTAGTCGTTTTCGGTTTCGTTTCATATCAGCAACTCGCTCTGAATTTAATGCCCGATATAACATATCCGACACTGACAGTGAGAACAGAATACTCAGGAGCAGCTCCTGAGGAGGTAGAAACCACGATATCACGGCCGGCAGAACAGGCTCTTGGTGTTGTGAATAATCTCGTAAAGCTTACGAGCATATCAAAATCAGGGGTGTCCGATGTTGTTTTGGAGTTCGGATGGGACACGGATATGAATGTCGCTACTCAGGATATCAGGGAGAAACTTGATCAGATCAGATTTCCCGATGGAGTTGACCGACCTCTTATACTGAGATATGATCCTTCACTCGATCCGATAATGAGAGTCGGACTCGCGGGAGGTGATAACCTATTTACGCTTCGGTTATTTGCTGAAGAGGATATAAAACGTGAACTCGAGACGATTCCGGGAGTTGCAGCCGTAAAAATTAAAGGCGGATTGGAAAGGGAAATACGAGTTGAGATCGACGAGTCAAAGCTCACACTTCGCAGTCTGAACATCAGGACAATAAATAACCTTATCGCTCAGGAAAATATCAATCTTGCGGGAGGAAACCTCAAAGAAGGTCAGACAGAATATCTTGTCAGAACTCTTAATGAATTTAAAAACATAGATGAAATATCCAATCTCGTCGTTTCAAGAATAGGAAACGTAGATGTTCGGATCAAAGACCTCGGAATAGTTTATGAAACTCATAAGGATCGGGAAGTAATTACGCGGATCGGGGGCAAAGAGAGCGTTGAACTTGAGATTTACAAGGAAGCGGACGCAAATATAGTCGCTGTGGCGGGAAGGGTAAGGGACCGGTTATACGGCACTCCAGCTCAACAAGAATTTGTCCTGGAAATGAAAGAGAAAGAAAAAAAGAAGAAAGAAGAAGAAGCGAAGAGGAGACAAGACAGAAAAGATGGAAAATTAGTCGCTTCGGTGGATGAGCGTAAGAAAAAGAAGGAAGAGAAGAAACCTGATAAAAAAGGGAAAAAGGAGAAGAAAAGAGGAGGAAGAAGAGGTGGCGGCGACCGCACGGCGATGAGGAAGGCAGCCATGACCGATTTCATTGCTAATGAAATGCCGAAAGGCGTGAAGATGAGCACTCTCAGCGACCAATCTATCTTCATAAAAAGCGCTATCGATGAAGTGATGAATACCGCAATATTAGGAGCGTTTCTCGCGGTCATAGTCTTATTCGTATTTTTGCGGAAAGTGTCTACAACTCTGATAATCGCAATTGCGATTCCTCTTTCTATTGTAGCCACTTTCGCCCCAATGCATATATTCAATGTTTCGCTTAATATCATGTCTTTAGGAGGACTCGCTCTCGGAGTAGGAATGCTTGTGGATAACTCCATTGTCGTGCTTGAAAGCATATTCCGATGCAGGGAGGAGGGGGATGGACTCATGGATTCCGCGGTAAGGGGGGTTAAAGAGGTCGGTACCGCTGTTTTTGCGTCTACGCTGACGACAATAGCCGTGTTCTTCCCGATAGTTTTTGTAGAAGGTATAGCCGGTCAGATTTTTGGTGATCTCTCTCTGACAGTAGTGTTCTCCTTGTTAGCCTCCGTAGCTGTAGCGCTGTTCTTGATTCCTATGCTTGCTTCGAGAAGACTGGATATGTCTAAATCAGGTTTATCATTCGATAAGATAAAAAAAATAGATTTTATGCAGCTGAAAGCCATAAATAATTTAAAAGAACTCTCTGATAACGACACTCTTTCAAAAGTTGAAAAAGCCTATACTTATATCCTCTACATGTTGGAATTGACAGGTGAATTTCTATTCAAGACGGCGATGATGGCGTCAACAATACTACTGCTAATTTTAAAAATACTGATGATCATTCTGTTCACACTGACGGCTCCACTGATAATGCTCGTATCAATTTTTACCGATCGGCTCAAAGGTTTCAAAGGTTGGTTCCTCGCTTGGGCTGAAAGAGACAGTTTTTTCGGTCTTGTGTACACCAGAAAAATTTGGGAAGAGTTGCTTCGGTTCACCATTCCCGGAGAGCTGATGACGGCAGTGAGAGAGTATTTTGGGAAGTTCAGAAAGAGATCTGTTTATACGGGAGAATCATGGAAATTATGGGCTGGGAGAATTTTGAGGGGTCTATTCACGCCGGTCGTGATCGTTTACCATATTATTAGATTTCTTATCAGCATCATCGGGTCACTGATAGGGCGGATGGGTGTGGCATTGATGAATTTCGTCACACTATTGGCGATATTCCTCGGGTCATTGGCCGGCATAATTTTAATGCCTATAGTGATGCCGTTTGTGAATCTGTTTGAGGTAGGATTCGATAAGGTAAATGTTGTATATCCGAAAGCCATCAGGTGGTCGCTCAATAACAGCGGTACGGTCATAGGCACCTCAGCGGGTCTGTTTTTATTCGCCTGGTTCATTCTCATGCCATCACTCGGGAGCGAATTGATCCCTGAAGTTCATCAGGGCGAATTCAACGTTGATGTCTATCTGCCTGTAGGAACGCGGCTCGAAGAGACGGACAAGGCGCTCAAATTGGTAGAAAGCAAGATAAGAGGCTATGAGATGATCTCCGACCTGGCAACGGTTGTCGGAGCGGAAAAATCTGCTAATTTGAAGAGTGACGAGGGAGAGCATACGGGGAAGGTTACGGTTAGGATGGGAGCTGAATATTTAGGGTCGGAATATGAAACAGAGCTCATTCGAAATATAAGGAGGGATCTCTCTCAGATACCGGGAATTGTGACTAAAATATCCCGCCCCGCTTTGTTCAGCTTTAAAACACCTGTGGAGGTGGAAGTGCAGGGGTATGACTTACTGATTCTTAAACGAATGGCTTCCCTTGTAGAGGCTAAGCTAAACGAAGTGCCGGGACTGACAGACGTAAAATCAAATATACAAACCGGTAATCCTGAAGTGCAGATAATTTATGACCGAAGATTATTGGCTAAATACGGGTTGAATATTTTCGATGTTGCAAATATAGTTAAAAATAAGGTGAAGGGGGAGGTCGCCTCCCAATTTAAGGAAGAGGACAGGCGAATAGATATTCTGGTCCGTATCAGTGAGTCAGACAAGGAAAGCATTGATGATCTGAAACGTTTGGTTGTGAATCCGGGAAGCCCCATTCCTATTCGCCTTGCTTCTGTAGCTAATATCAAAGTTGGAGAAGGGCCGAGCGAAATACGCCGCGTGGACCAGCAGCGTGTAGCGCTGATTACCGCAAACACGACAGGAATCGATCTTGGTTCGGCAATGGTGAGCATCTCGGATGCGTTAGACGATATAAACTGGCCTCGTGGATTCAGCTATGCTCTCAGCGGTCAGAACAAAGAGATGGAAACTTCAATGAACAGTCTGATCTTTGCTCTGATTCTCGCGGTGTTTTTGGTGTACGTGGTAATGGCTTCGCAATTTGAATCTCTGATCCACCCATTTGTGATAATGTTCACGATACCGTTGGCATTGATAGGAGTAATGTTGGTTCTTTGGATTCTTTCGATACCGCTTAGTGTGGTCGTATTTCTCGGGCTGATTATGTTAGCTGGAATTGTAGTGAATAACGCTATCATTCTTGTCGATTATATCAATCATTTAAGAGCGAAAGGGATGAATAAGATAGACGCGATAGTCACGGCGGGAAGCGTAAGACTGCGTCCGATTCTAATGACAACGGCGACAACCGTTCTTGGATTATTACCGATGGCGCTTGGATTGGGTGAGGGCGCCGAGATTAGGACTCCTATGGCTATCACCGTGGTTGCCGGGTTAATTAGCTCGACAGTTTTGACGCTGCTCGTGATCCCAACCGTCTACGCGATCGTAGACAGAAAAGATTAGAAATTATGGAACTCAACTTAGAGGACAAATCATGAATATGAAAGAATCTTTACTTCCGAAATTTTCAGTTCATAGACCGGTAACGGTCGTCATGACTCTTTTCGCCATACTCGTAGTAGGTTATATAGCGTATACTCAAATTGAGACGGAGCTGTTTCCGAAGGGGTTTGTCCCGCCGTATCTGGGTGTTTGGATACCATATAGAGAAGCCAATCCAAAAGAGGTGGAAGACCAGATAGCCCGGCCATCTGAAGAGATGCTTCAAACCGTAAGCGGAGTAAAGCAGATCAGCTCGTACAGCCATTCAAACGGGTGTTGGGTATGGCTCGAATTTTCCAACGATACGGATATGGATGTTGCATATATGCTTGTTCGAGAAAGGATGGACAGGTTATTAGCGACGGAGCTTCCTGATGACATCGAGAACGTTTATATTCGGAAATTCAGAAATGATGATGATCCGATAGTATGGTTCGGACTCACGATTCCCGAGGAAATGGATGATCCGTTTTTCATTGTTGATTACTATGTCAAGAGAGCATTGGAGCAGATTGACGGCGTGGCTAATGTCGAGATGTGGGGCGCATCGGAGAAGATAATTCAAATTCTCGTCAATCAGGATAAGGTAAAAGCGCATAAAATTAACGTTTATCAGCTAATTCAGAATCTTCGCAGGGATAATTTTTCGCTCTCGAGCGGATATGTATACGATGGAAATAGGAAGATATACGTCAGATCCGATGGTAAATACAGAAACATTGATGATGTAAGGAATATACGGATAAAAGGCGAAAATCTGTTTTTAAAAGACATAGCCGATATAGTTTACGATGAACCGAGGCAGCGGAGATGGGTTCAACGCATTGACGGGAAAAAAGCTATAAGTGTTGGTATTTACAAGGAATCGATGGCGAATACCGTTGAGCTGTCAGATAAGATACTTGCGAAACTCGATGAGCTCTCGAAACATGAAAAGTTGAAGGGAATGACTTTCAATGTATTCTTCAATCAGGGCGGTTTCATTTCACAGTCGGTCGATAATTTGGTAAATGCCGGATTATGGGGAGGATTATTCGCATTTTCCATTTTATACTTTTTCCTGAGAAGATTCAAAATGGCGTTCATTATTAATTTAGCCATTCCACTTTCACTTCTGATGACGGTGACCGTTTTGTATTTTATGGGGTGGACGATGAACATGATGACAATGATGGGGCTGATGCTCAGTGTCGGTCTGGTAGTGGATAATTCTATCGTTATCGTGGAGAATATTTACCGCCTGAGAAACAAGGGAATGAGTAGAGAGGAATCATCGGTCAAAGGAGCCAGCGAAGTCTCCCTCGCCATCACTATGGCAACACTCACAACTGTAGTAGTCTTCCTTCCGCTGATCCTGATGAACGACGATTTAGGTTTCGCCTTTTATATGTTAAGGATCGGACTTCCTGTAATTGTTGCTCTGATAGCTTCTCTCTTTGTCGCTTTGGTCATTATACCGCTTGCCACAACCCGATTAGTATCCAATAAACAGACCAAGAGGTCAGGTCTGATCGAGTGGGGTACCAATGCATACGACCGGATTTTAAAGTGGACGTTGCTTCATCGGTTGGAAACTACTATAATCGTATTAGTTCTAATGGTCAGCATGCAAATACCGATGAGTGGTGTAAAGCAGGGAGATCAGGGTGGCGGAAATATAAATGATGTAAGATTGCTGTTGGATATGCCGGAGCATTATACGATGGATGACGCGAAGGCTCTCGTAGATACTATCGAGAGTTATGTAAATAAGATGAACGCAGTTTACAATGTAAGAACGGTCAATTCAAGGTACTCGAACAACTGGGGAAGGGTTAGGGTATTTTTGAATCCTCCGAAGGAAACACAATGGTGGCAGGTAGTTTGGAAAAACATCAGCAGTTCAATCGGTCTGATTAATGATAGCGTGATGACGAGAAATGAAGTTCTCGAAGATCTAAAAGAGAATGTTCCAAAATATCCCGGCGTGAAGATCCGTACTTCCTGGAGAGATGATTCAGGTGGGGGCGGCTCAGTATCGATATTGCTTCAAGGTGATGATACTCAGACATTAGTGGAACTTTCGGAAGAGGTCGAACGGCGCATCAGCAGGATCCCGGAGATAATCAGCGTTGAAACCGATCGTGAGAAAGGCGCTTCGGAAATTCAGCTTTTTATTAAACGTGATCAGGCTGCAAAATATGGGATCAACCCACGCGTTATCTCAGGGCAGATCTCGTACGCTCTTCGGGGTATAGAACTGCCGGAATTCCAATCGACCGAAAGGGAGATCGATGTCAGAGTGCAGTACGCCGAAGAGGATATGGAAAACTTTGAGCAGCTGAAGAGTATGACATTTTTAACGAGCTCCGGTCAGGAAATTCCACTCTCCTCGCTTGTGGATTTCCGGATCAGAAAGGGTATGGGAGAAATTCACCGTAGGAATGGCAAAACAACGCTTGAAATCAGTGGATATACTACAGAAGATGATATACAGATGGTTCATAAGAAGATCACAAAAGCGTTAGCAAGTTTCGAAATGCCTCGCGGTTACTCTTGGTCATTTGGTAATCGTTTTATGAGGATGCAGGAGACGAACAGCTCACAAAAGTTTGCGGTTATTCTTGCAATAACGTTCGTATTCCTTCTCATGGGAGTGCTCTTTGAGTCGTTCATTCTACCACTATCGGTTCTTGTATCCATTCCGCTCTCCTTCTTCGGAGCGTACTGGTTACTCTACATCACGGGAACACCGTTTGATCTTATGGCGGGGATAGGATTGATCATTCTGATAGGGATCGTTGTGAATAATGCGATCGTTTTGATCGATATGATCAACAGGCTGAGAAAAGACGGATTATCACGGAGTGAGGCGATCATCGAAGCGGGACATCATCGCTTCCGTCCGATTCTTATGACGGCATTTACCACGATATTCGGATTGATCCCGATGGCGGTGGGGAACGCGAATCTGATAGGAATGCCCTACGCTCCTCTCGGAAGAGTGATGATAGGCGGATTATTATCCTCCACAGCTCTAACGCTTGTAGCGGTACCGCTTTTCTATACGTTCTTTGATGACCTACGGAATATCTGGAGTAAAGTTCAGGTATTGGCGTTTGGTAGAGGTAAATCCTGATCAACAGGGGAGAAGCCCAAACCATCACCTTGACGTCATAGCGAGGAGCGGAGCAGAGTGGCAGCCGAAGACAGGCGTAAGCCAATCTTTTAAATAGCGATTGAGGAATGATTTGAGATTGCTCCGAGGGAGTTCCTTCGGAACTTCATCCATCTGTTGGTGGATTCGCAATGACAGCACAGTGCGAGTCAGGATTCATACTGACCGCATCTCACATCCTCTCCCCTTGAGGGGAGTGCCCGAAGGGCGAGGGGTGTCATTGCTTGATTCCATAAGATTCTCCGATGATAAATATAATAACACCCTCCGTCCGCCAGCTGGCGGACACCTCCCTCGAGGGAGGAGGTTGACACACCCTTCCGATGGATCGGGATTCGCAATGACAGCACCGTGCGAGTCAGGATAAAGAAAGAGTGTCTTTGACACTCTGACTGTCACAGAAAAAACCGTTAAATTAAAAGCGTGTTAAAGAAGCCTTCGAAAAATTCGAGGGCTTTAATATTATTGCTTCATTTACTTCTGATTCTATATAGCCTATATTCTTAATCGCAATTTTAAAAAGGATAGCCGTTTGAAAAAGAATGACATATTAGACGTGACGATAGAATCCCTCGCCTTCGGTGGAAAGGGATTGTTGAAGATAGATGGTAAAGCGTTGTTCGTGCGGAATTCGCTGCCCGGAGAAAAATTACGGGTAAAAGTAATAAAAAGTCGCTCAGGTTTTGCTGAAGCGATCCCGTTACAAACTTTGACCCGGTCGAAATATTATGTGGAGCCGGAATGTTCGCATTTCAAATATTGTGGGGGTTGCTCACTTCAAAACCTGAAATACGAAGAGCAGCTTGTTCAAAAAGAGAGGCAGCTGAAGGAGACGATCGAGCATCTCGGCGGGGTTAAAGATGTAGAGATGGAACCAATTGTGCCGGCGCCTGACGTGTTTCATTATCGCAATAAAATGGAATTTTCCTTTTCTAATAAGAGATGGCTTACTGAAGAAGATGAGCATAAACCGAAAGATTTTGCTCTCGGATTGCACGTGCCGGGAAACTTTGAAAAAGTACTCGATATTGATAATTGTCACCTCCAATCAGAGTTATCCAACAGGATCTTGAATAGCGTTAAAGAATCAACTCAATCAGAGAAGCTTAAAGCATATGACGTCAGGAACCATAACGGCTATTTGAGATATTTAGTTATAAGGCAATCAGCGAATACGGACGATCTATTGGTGAATATTGTAACAAAGCGTGATGAGCCGGATAAATTAAAAAAAGTAGTGGAAAAACTTCTCATAGATTGTCCTGAAGTCACTTGCGTCGTGAATGTGATAAACGAAGGCGTTGCTTCGATCGCGTACGGCTCAAAGATCAACCTTCTGCACGGTGACGGTAATCTTCACGAACGTATTGCAGACGTAAATCTTGAGATCGGTCCGCAGGAATTTTTGCAAACAAATACAAAAGCGGCAGAATTATTATACGCTAAAATATTAGATTATGCCGACTTCTCGAAAGACGATGATGTTTTTGACCTTTTTAGCGGTGTCGGATCTATATCGTTGTATATTGCTCCTCATGTAAGGAGCGTAACGGGATTCGAGCTGCTGCCCGAAGCGGTGGATAGCGCCGGAAGAAACGCGGCATCTAACGGGATTTTAAATTGCAAATTCATCTCGGGAGATATGAGAGAATTATTCAGAGACCTCGATTTTGTGAAAAAAGCTCATGGCATTCCCGACGTTATTGTTCTTGATCCCCCAAGAGGCGGGTTACATCCGAGTATTCCGAAAAGAATTTCTCAATTGAAGCCTTCAAAAGTGGTATATGTATCTTGTAACCCGGCATCATTCGCGCGAGATCTGAAATTATTTGCGGAGAGAGGTTACAAGCTGAAAAAATTACAAGCATTTGATTTATTCCCTCATACTCCGCATGCTGAATTAGTTTCACTTTTGGAATATGAACAAAAGTGATAGGAAAATTGTTGACATTACACGCTTGTAGCTATATTATCATCAATTAAGGCTGAAATCATTCTTTTGAAAATATTGCGTAAAATAAGATCGGGCTTAAGGATATTAACCGAGGGTATGGTACACAAGGTATTCCTCGCCATATTCCTTGTGATGACATTCGGCGCTTCTATTGTGTATTTTTTCGAAAAGGATCAAAGCGCAGAACATTTTGATACTATATTCGATTCAATCTGGTGGGCTTTGGTCACCATGACAACAGTTGGTTACGGGGATATGGTTCCGGTCACGATTGGAGGCAGGATAGTGGGTGCATTCATTATGTTTTCGGGCGTAGCGCTTGTTTCAATGTTCACCGCTACGATCTCTTCAATTTATGTAGCGAGAAAAATACGAGAGGGAAAAGGTTTGGAAAAAATAAATTTTGAAGGTCATATTGTCATTTGCGGCTGGAACGAATATTCAGAATCTCTGTTAGAAACTTTGCTGTCACTAAGTACTATTGATAATTTGAAGATAGTGCTTATCAATGAGCTTTCTGAGGATGATATAAACAACGTCATGTTCAAGCACAAAAAATTAGAAATAAAATATGTGAGAGGAGATTTCACCAGCGAAAATATTCTTGATCTCGCGAATGTACGAGAGGCGCAGACAGTTCTTGTCACGCCCGATAACAGTACACTCTCAACGAGTGAACCGGATGAACGAACGCTTCTCACGACACTGACTCTCAAAGCAATGAACCCTTCTGTCAAGGTATATGCCCACATAGTTAACCAGGCGTCAAAAGGGCATCTAAGGCGGGCAAATGTAGACGATATAATTATTCGGGATGAATTCACCGGTTTTTTTCTTGCTTCCCATGCGGCTAACCCCGGCATACCTCAGGCGTTTTCCGAACTTCTGAATTACAGCGTGAGAATGAATCTTCAAAGGATAGAAATTCCTGCGAACAAGGTAGGGAATACTTTCGGAGAATTATCAGATTATTTCAAGGATGCGGGCAATGGAATACTTATAGGCATCACATCTGAAAGAGAGCCTGTTAAAATATCCGATGTGCTTACCTCAGATGCCTCCTCTCTGGATCAATTTATTGAACGGAAGTTTGCAGAATCGGGTATAAATCTCGAAGACGAAAAAGGACATCGTGTGGAAATTAATCCACCCAATAATCTGATAATTGCAAGGAATGACGTTGCTTTAATAATAGGTGAAAAACAAAATTAAATTATGATTGATAAAACTAAAATAGTAGATTTCGCAATTTTCAAAGGTCTTAATGATGCACAACTCGATAAAGTTTGCGAGAAACTTGTCGAACGCAGTTATGAAGAAAATGAGACTATCTTTTCGGAAGGTGATGTCGGAACTTCGCTCTTTCTATTATTGGAAGGAGAGGTGGAGATCACACAGGCGCTTACCTTGAATCTTGATAATTCTGAAATAGACAACCGGGAAAAATCTCTCATCAGGCTTAACGCAAATGTTAAGACCTTTTTCGGAGAGGTTGGTTTGATAGAAAAGGACGGTGTCAGGACTGCCACAGTTCGCACCACTTCAAACTCTTTGATCACCAGGCTGTCGAAAAAGGATTTTAAGGAATTAACGGAAAATGACCCCGTCCTCGGCACAATTCTTTTAAGCAATATAGCGGAAGTTCTTTGTCAGAGGCTTCGTACCACGAACGCTAATGTATTAAAAATAACTACTGCCTTCAGCTTAGCCCTCTCTAAGCAGTAATCATGAAAAAAGAAATAAGTAAGATCTATAACCCGAAGGGTGTGGAGAAACGTTGGTACGACTTCTGGATGGATAACGGATTTTTCCGCGCTGATCCGAATTCTTCCAAGGAGTCCTTTACAATAATGATTCCCCCGCCAAATGTTACGGCTGAACTGCATATAGGTCACGCTCTTAACAACACTATTCAGGATATTTTTATCCGATATAAAAAAATGAAAGGATACGAAACTCTATGGATGCCCGGAATGGATCATGCGGGTATCGCCACACAGAATGTTGTTGAAAGACAATTGGCAAAGGAAGGACTCGACAGACACGATCTCGGTCGGGAAAAATTTGTCGAAAGGGTGTGGGAGTGGAAAAAGGAGAAGGGCGGCAAAATCATAGAGCAGCTGAAAACATTGGGTTTTGCCTGTGATTGGGATAGAGAGGTATTCACGATGGATGAACAGCTTTCTAAGGCGGTCACTGAAGTCTTTGTCTCGTTACATGAACGCGGGCACATATACAGGGCAAAATATATAATAAATTGGTGCCCAAGGTGCGGGACTGCCCTTTCCGATGAGGAAGTGGAGCATAAAGAGCTCCAAGGTCACTTATGGCACCTGAAATACCCCGTTGACGGAAGTCCGGAGTTCGTAACGGTCGCGACAACACGCCCGGAAACAATGCTTGGGGATAGCGCGGTTGCGGTCAATCCTGAGGATGAGCGGTATAAAAACCTACACGGAAAGAGCGTAATATTACCCCTATTGAATAGAAAATTGAAAGTCATTCAAGATTCATTAGTTGATCCCGAATTCGGCACCGGTGTAGTGAAAGTGACTCCTGCTCATGACCCGAACGATTTTGAAATGGGCGAAAGACATGGTCTTGAGAAAATCAATATTTTGAACGAAGACGGAACGCTCAACGAAAATGCCGGTCAATATGCAGGTTTAGATCGCTTTGAAGCAAGAGAGCGAATTCTAAAGGATCTCGAAGCAGAAGGATTATTAGTTAAAATTGAAGACCACGACCACAGCGTCGGCCACTGTTATAGGTGCAGTACCATAATAGAGCCGTATTTGTCCGAACAGTGGTTTGTGAAAATAGCGCCGTTAGCGGAAAAGGCGATCGATGCGGTAAAATCAGGTAAAATAAAGCTCCATCCGAAGAAATGGATCAAGACCTACGATCATTGGATGGAGAATATCAGAGATTGGTGTATATCGAGACAGTTGTGGTGGGGACACCGGATTCCGGCATACCACTGTGAGGAGTGCGGAGAGATCATGGTAGCGAGGGAAGAACCTGAAAAATGCGCTCACTGTTCCGGCGCGTTGAAGCAGGATCCGGATGTGCTTGATACGTGGTTCTCTTCATGGCTTTGGCCGTTTTCCACGTTGGGATGGCCGGATAAAACAGCTGAATTAAAATCTTTTTATCCGACTAACACTCTGGTAACGGGCAACGAGATCTTGTTCTTTTGGGTAGCGCGCATGATAATGTCAGGATTGGAATTCATGGAGGCTGTTCCTTTCACCGATGTGTACCTGCATGGAATAGTCAGGGATGAGCAGGGACGCAAGATGAGTAAGTCTCTCGGCAACGGGATCGATCCGCTAAAAATGGTAAATCTTTATAGCGCTGATGCAGTCAGGTATACGCTTTTAAGTCTTGCTCCCGAGGGGCAAGACATTAGAATAGGTGAAAAAGATTTTGAAATCGGCAGGAATTTCACAAATAAAATTTGGAATGCATACCGCTTCATCTCATCTAAGATTGACGATAAGGATCTTCCCGAACTGAACTACAGCGAGTTGGAATTAGCGGATGAGTGGATCATTTCGCGGTATAACTATGCAGTTGCTTCTATAAGCGATGATATTGAAAATTTTAAGGTTTCATCCGCTTTGGACAATGCATATAAATTTTTCTGGGGAGAATATTGCGACTGGTACCTTGAATTGATAAAAGAACGTTTATATTCAGACGACGAAGCGCGGGTTAATTCAGCTTTATCTGTCGCTGTGCATGTATTTAAAGGAACCATGCAGCTTCTTCATCCATTTGTCCCGTTTGTCACGGAGGAAGTATATACAGAGCTTTCAGGAGAGAAAAGCATAATGCTTTCCTCAATGCCGATTTCGGATGAGAGCAGGATAAACAGAGCTGTTGAGGATAAAATGTCTCTGATTCAGGAACTGAGCACCGCAGTCCGCACGATCAGGAGTCAGATGAGTGTTCCGCCGTCGGTCAAAGCAACTCTTATACTCAGATCCAACTCTAAGGAAAATTTAGAAATAATCGAGGAAAACCGGTCATACATCGAAAATTTGTGCAAACTTGATTCCATAGAACTCAACGGCAAATCTGAGAGACCGAAACTTGCGGCTACGGATGTAGTTAAAAATATCGAACTGATCATGCCTTTGGAGGGATTGATAGATATTGAGTTGGAAACAGAAAGACTCAACAAGGCATTGCATAACGTTGAAGGAGCTTTAAAAGCGGTTGAAAATAAATTAGTGAATAAATCATTTGTGAAAAACGCTCCGCCAGCTGTTGTAGAAAAAGAAAAGCAGAAGAAGCATGATTTTTCTGAAAAAGTTACCAAGATAAAAACAAATCTAAAGTGGTTGACGAATGCTTCATAATGATCTTATAGAAG
>SORU01000033.1 GCA_004402915.1 Fidelibacterota bacterium MT.SAG.2 | reverse complement strand
TTACTTGTTGATTGTTTAAAAATTGATTTTATTTGATTTCTCTCTCCCATCACGCTGTTAATATACGAAATAGAAGAATCTTGTCCGTGATGTCTGTCACTTTTGTGCAATAAATTATATATTTTTTTATTACCTTGTTATTTAAGGACTTACAGCGTGAATTCCTTCTGTTCAGGTCTGCTGCAATCCTTAATTACCGTTTAAGCCAAGCAAAACCGTCACTTCTTCCTTTAATTCTGAAAGTTTAAACGGTTTTTTTAAATATTTTGACACTCCCAGGTCTATTAGTCTTTTCTCGGCATCATCGTCCAAAGTGGAAGATACTACCATTATCTCGGAAGATTTATACTCTTCTGTGTTTTTTACTCTTTTGATGACTTCATACCCATCTATTTTAGGCATATTCAGGTCTATAATCAAGAGATTAGGAACAGCATTTCCAATTTTCATCAACCCTTCATATCCATCGGTAGCCGTATCTATCTTTAGATTGTGGTCCAAACTTTCGAGAGTTAGTACGATGGTCTTCACCATACCGGGATCATCGTCGATTATAAGCACTTTTAATTCTACTGTTCCCAAAATTGACTCATCTACCGGCATATGATTTTCTTTCAAGAAGCTGATAAAATCGCTCCTGATAATCTTAAAGTGACCCATCGGAGTTTGAAAACCTTTGAGATGACCCTCGCGAATCCACCGTTTTACGGTAGTCACGTTGACCTCGCAATATCCGGCTATATCGCCTGTAGATAGAAACTTTTTATCCATGACCTAAGCTTAAAACGCTCGAAATACCCCTTTGTTCCGTTATGTGCGATTTCATTGCTTCTATCAAAATACTACATAGACCTTGAAGGTTAACATTATTTAATCTTAATCACAATCTTTTTTTCAATAAATGAAGTAATATCAATTGGTACGCTAATTAGTATTTTTGAAGGATTTTGATTGATTTCTCGCTTGACAGAGACCGTATTCAATCATATTTTACGCTATTCATACATTTTTTCAATTATATGTAAATGAATTTGGGCGAATAAATAAACTAAATGTGACTTATTAAGCAGATGTTCTCTCTTTCAAAAGTTATGCGTATCAGTTTTTTCTCAATTGTAGTATTTATTTCATTTTATCTTGCCGCTATTAATTCAGTGCGAAATTTCAGGTGGCCGCAAATTCATGCAGTCTTCTCATTTGAAGATGAAAAAGCAATTATTCAGCAAGTCAGTGAAGATGAGACATTTCTGAGTCAGGGTGATATTATACGCTCCATCGACGGCGCCGAGATCCACAACAATTTGGATCTGCTTAGAGAGTTATGGGCTAAATCGCTCACTTCCGAAAGGTCTATCGTCATTGAGCGAAACGGCGAAACGCTTAGCGAAATTTTATATTTCAAGCATCGATTTTCTGATACGGAAAATATATTGAGAGTGCTGTTGGCGGGTCTTCTTTTCGCATTAGGTATCTTCATATTTTACAAGCGATTGATGATACATTCCGTACGGAATCTTTCGTACATTTTTATTTCTCTCGCTTATTCCGTTAGTGTTCCGATCAGTGAACGATCCGGGACGGACGTGTGGAGTATTCTTATTCCGTTTTGGTGGGCGATACTTTTCTCGATGATCCCGCCGCTAACACTGAATTTTGCCCTAAGGTTCCCCTATAAAAAGAAAATATTAAAAAAACGGCCATACCTTGCCCTTCTTGCCTATTTGCCGACTGCTCTGTTCCTTCCCATTATTTTATACACTCTCTGGGAAGGCGGTCTTTATAAAGAACTCGAAAATTATCCTCTGTATGATACAGTGTATAAATTGTTTACCGGTTATCTGCTTATTTATGTGGTGACCGCATTCTTTATATTGTTCAATGTTCTCCGGAACCCGATGCAGAGAAAACAAAAGATGCAGGTTCTCTGGTTCATTTACGGCTCAGCTGTCGGTCTCTTTCCATATATGTTCCTGCGAATTTTACCGAAGTTATTTGGATTCGAAAGTCTGATATCATGGGAAGCGATCTTAGTAATACTATTTGTAGTGCCGATCTCGTGGGCTATTTCCGTCTTCGCGTATCAGCTCTTTGATGTCGAAGTAGTGATCAACCGGAGTTTGGTCTATTTCACTGTTTTATCTTCCCTCGTAATACTATATATACTTATAATCTACGTGTCATCCTCATATTTAGGCAGTTACTATGATCTGAATAACAGAATGTTCATGACTCTGACCATCGTGGGAGCAGCACTGCTGTTTGAACCGGCACGGAGGAGAATTCAATATCTTATCGACAGGTTTTTCTACCGTGATTGGTACAGCTATCGAAAAACTCTTCTTCAAGTCGGCAGGCAGCTCTCCGCAATCTCAGACACACACTCTCTTTACAGGGAATTAGTTAAACAGCTTGTTGAGATACTCTACCTCAAAAATGCTTATATTGTTGAATTTGTTGAAGAAAAACCGGATAATATTTCCACCTATCGTCTATCTGTGGCACATGGTCTCACAGAAGAAGAAATTATTGAAAGTAAAAGCCTGACTAAAGGATTTGACTTGGATCTCTCTTCACCTGTAATGGTGCGGTTTGTCGAGAAATTAAATCCTATACACACGGACCAGATATGGATATTCCCCGATCTGCCGGAAGATTTCCGTGCGCTGCGTAAAGATATGGACAATATCCACACTCAATTGCTCGTTCCAATCGTGCTCAACAACAAGCTTATAGGGTGTTTATGCTTAGGAGCAAAACGCTCCGGCGCAAGCTTTACGTATAAGGATATCCAGCTCCTGAAATCTTTACAACATGAAGTCAGCCTTGCTATAAAGAATTCATCTCTCATTCAGGGTCTTATAGAGGCTGAACGGCTTGCCTCACTTGGAGAGATGTCCGCGAAGATCGCTCATGAGATAAATAACCCGCTTACAGTGATCATGATGAACGCACAACTCGAACTCGAGAAAGAGCAAGAGCCGGATTTGCGAAATACGCTGGATCTGATCGTCAAGCATTCAAGGCATATCAAGGAATTGACCCGGGGATATATGAATCTAGGCAAAGTTGAAAGCACCAAACAGAGAAACCTGCTCATGAGCGAGGTTCTTCACTCTACGGTTAAATCTCTAACACCATTGGGACAACTTAAACACGTCAATTTGATCGAATCATATTTTAAAGGTGAATCCGAGGTTAACGGTGATTTTACAAGCCTCGAACAGGTATTCAGAAATCTTATACTAAATGCCGTTCATGCCACTTCAGCCATACCGCTTCGCAAGATTGAGGTCGGTATCAAAACTTCCTCGGAATCAGGCTTTTCGGAGGCATATGTTTCCGATAACGGCAACGGCATCCCGCCGAATGTCATCGATAAGATCTTTGATCCTTATTTCAGTACGAAAAAGAAAGATGAAGGCACCGGGTTAGGCTTAGCCGTAGTGAAAGACATAATTGAAGTGATCCATAAGGGTAAAGTATCGGTTGAATCTGAGATAGATAAGGGAACGATATTCAAAATATTGATCCCAACCGCCAATTCAGCATAATAACTTACTTTATATCTATTCTATAACCACCTTATATACTTGCACTTCAAACTGCACGTTCTTTAAATTCAACGCTCCCATACTCTCTGCTTTTAGGTTCGACTGATTACGCAGATGATTATAAACATCCTGTGAAATACATATCTCACCCGGAGCGGCAAGCGGCTCGATGCGGGAAGCAACGTTCACCCCGTCACCGTAAATTTCGTCGCCCTTGACTACCACATCCCCTATATGTATGCCGATTCTGATTTCCAATAATTTACTTTTCTTGAGAAACTTTTGTAACTTTACAGCGGCAGTAACCGCCATAATTGCGCTGCTGAACGTACACAGGGTTCCATCGCCAACGTATTGAAGGACTTTCCCCCCGAAATCTTCTATGATAGGCTTCATAGTCGTCCGCATGAGTTCAATAAGATTCCGCGCTTCGATCTCATCTTTCTGCATCAAGGTCGTATATCCGACCATATCAGCGAAAAAGATAGCCATCAGACCTCTTGAACCATCTTTGATCGCCTCATCATCTCTCTTTTCGCCTGTTTTTACCGGAATTCCCTCACCTTGAGTTTCAGCTGCAAACGATTCAGGCAGATCGCTGACCCTCAGCAGATTGGAACGGCTGCGAATCACAGCTTCTCCGATAATATTCTTCAATTCTCTTATGTTTCCGGGAAAATCATACTCGCTAAGCCGTTCGATAAATTCATTCGTTATTCCCTGTAACTCTTTCCCTGAACGCTTTGATGACTTGAGCATCTCCTGTATAGCGATCAGCGGAAGATCTTCCTTCCTCTCCCTTAACGAGGGAACTTTCAGCTTATTTGCGCTTAATCTATAATAAAGCTCGTCATCTGATCGGTCTGATGAGCTGATATCACCATCCATGTTGACCGTCACGGAAGCTATGATTCGTCCGTGAAATCCGATCGCTTCGGAGTTTTCAATGCTGAACTCTCTATTTTCAATGACAGAGAGCAGTTTTGAGCGAATCCGCTCCGACATCTTTGAACTCTGTCCAAGATACAATGTGCCGCTTCCCACTTCCTCCAATTTACCCTTAATCGTCTCTGAACCAAAGAGCAGTGCATAAAGTTCTTCTTCAGATAAAGCACCGCAACCGATTGATATAAAGGGTGAGTCTACACTTTCTTTGGATTTTAAATGAATTGTTTCGGCGATCAATTCCTTGCCGGTGCCGATCTCTCCCGTTATGAGAATTGGAGACGACAGCGGCGTTTTTATCAGTTCTCCTATCCTTTTAAACAGAGCCTTGACAGAATCGCTCTTCCCAATGATATCATCCTCCAATGCCTTTCCGAGCAGAGCCGCTGTGATAATATCATCCTCGTCTGCAATCTCGCCTGCCTCTATTGCCCTTTTCGCTGTTTCTTTGATAATGTCTACTTCTAACGGTTTCTCAACATACTCAAAGGCGTCAAACTGCGCCGCATCGATCGCCGTATGCATCGTACCCGTTCCCGTGATGACGATAACCGGAAGAGTAGGATTTTCTTTCTTTATCTGTTTAAGGAAATTCAAGCCTGAAATACCCGGAAGCTCTATATCGGTAAATATCAGGTCGGGCGAATTCAGCTCGAAAGATTTTAATCCGGCCTCAGCGCTCCCCTCTGTGAAGACTTCATAACCTTCATTCAGTAAGATCTTTTCTAACAGATCAAGTATGTCACTGTCATCGTCTATGACCAAAACTTTCTTCAAATGATAATCTCCGTAACCTTTCAGTTCAGCTTCAGAATTGCTATCAGTAATATATTAAATCGGGAGAGCAAATGAAACTACCATTTGAAATCAAAGAGCTATATCTTTTCTCTACTTTTCAGAGGAGTCAATTGCTTTGATAATTACCAATATTGATGCTGAGTAGTATAAGTCAATACTCATAATCTAAAGCGCTTTGCAACGCCGCCTGGCAGCCATCCGGAGTAGGGTTCGCATGACCGGAGCATAATGCGTCCGCCGAAAGCTCCATAATTCTTTTTACTTCTTCTCTTGCCGGTTCATACGACGGCACATTTTCTCCCATCGGGAAACGGTATATTCCGTCATCCCAATGAGTGATAAGGTCTCCGCAAAATAATACTTTGGTCTCATCGCTATGAGTATATAACAGATGATAATAAGTGGGATACCATTCCCCTTTTATCGCTCTTATTCCCGCAGGAAGATCTGCCCCCTCTTCATACCAATGATCGGGTTCCTCGTCGAGTCCGTCTGAACTGATAGGCGCATAGACCACAGCGCCGAACTCCTTCCGATATCTCCATGACGAACGCTGGTGATTACCGGCAGTGAGTATGACGTGTTTGGTTTCCGCTACTTCATGAACCATATCATCTTCGAGCCTTATTGGATCAATTACGACCAAGCCGTCACTGCTTTTTATCGCGTAAAAATCACTTCTAAAATTATCAATCCGCTCATCGTGGATAGTGAAATGAAGTAACCATGGATATACTTTATTTGCTATACTCGCACGGGCATTTGGTTCTGACATTCTATTCTCCTAACGGTTTTGAATTAATATTTTTCATCTTGAATTACGGGTTTTCTCCTTCTACCCATCAAACGTCTTATAAGCAGAAAGAACAAGAGTAGCGCCGTTCCCTGATATAGGAGTGAATATCTGCTGTGTAAGAATCCTTCGGACTCTTTTTCCTCAGTTTCATCCTCTTGATAACTTAAAATGAGAAAAACGGTCGCATTTTTGTATGGTGAAACGCCAAACCGGTTCAATTCGAGTGAAGGAGTGTACGGGATGACTGATCGAAGCCTATCCTCTACTGCAAATTGGGCAAGGAGATAAAATGAAAATAATAAACTCAGCATGACTATTTGAATCAGGGGTCTATGGATCATGTGCTAATTTAACGGTTTTTCATATTGACGGCAAGAGAATCGTGTTAGTCATAATTACTTATTTCTAATTTAAGCAATTAAATGTATATTACCGCTCTTGATCAAATAGAATTCAGAACGGAGGTAACACATTGAACAGAACTCTCAAAACTTATTTACTGCTTATAACGTTTTTAACACTTTCATGCGCCGTAAAGGTCAAAATGGAAGAGAGCAAAAAGGAGAATCCTGCCGTCACCGAACTGCATCAACTCTTCGATGACGACTGGGAATTGACACTAAAGGAAAATCCTGTCTTCGCGACTATGCTCGGAGACAAGCGTTACAGTGATAAACTATCTGTAGTTTCCGTCGCCCACAGCGAAGAGCTCAATCAGATGAACAAAGATTTCCTTGTCCGCTTAGAGTCTATCGACCGTTCCGCTCTCCCGAAAAACGAAAAATTGAACTACGACATCTACAAGAGGCTCACCGAAGACGCAGTTGAGAGCGCCGATTTCAAATCCTACCTTAGGCCTATAACGAACAGAGGCGGATTTCACATTTCATTTCCGCAACTGCATGAACGGGTACCTCTGAACAATGTAGAGGATTACGAGAACTATATCGCCCGGCTGAACGCGTTCAAAGTTTATGCCGAATCACATATCGAGGTCATGCGCGTCGGAATCGAAGGCGGATATGTCCTTCCGAAGATAGTTCTCGAGGGCGCGGAAGATACTATCGAACCGCACATAGTGGCCGATGCGACGGAAAGTCTGCTTTATAAGCCGTTCGAGAAATATCCAAAGGGTATAGAGGAAGCCGACCAAGCCCGTCTGACCGAAGCGGGCGTGGACGCTATCATGAACTCGGTCGTTCCCGGTTACAAAGCGTTCTTAGAATTCATGATGAACGAATACCTGCCCGCGTCAAGCGATGACATTGCCGCTTCCTCCCTGCCGAACGGGAAAGCATATTACGAGTACCGCGTCCGCTCTTATACCACCCTGCAAGTAACTCCTCAGGAGGTGCACGACAGAGGATTGTCGGAAGTCGCGCGGATCCGGATCGAGATGGACGAAGTTATCAAAGATTCGGGTTTTGAAGGAGATTTTAAAGCGTTCGTTGAATTCTTACGCACTGATGACCAATTCTATGTCGACACGCCCGAACAGCTGATGAAGGAGGTCGCCGTCGTTCTTAAAAAGATGGACGGACAGCTGCCAAGCCTCTTCGGGAAGCTGCCGCGGATGCCTTACGGTATCAAAAAGGTGCCCGATTTCATAGCGCCGAAAACGACAACGGCGTATTATAATCGTCCTTCAGGCGACGGCACGAAAGCGGGCTTCTACTATGTGAACACGTATGACCTGCGCAGCAGACCGATCTACGAGATTCAGGCGCTCTCGCTGCATGAGGCGGTGCCCGGGCATCATCTGCAGATCGGGCTTCAGCAGGAGCTTGAGAACTTGCCGACTTTCCGGCTCTACAGCGGATTCACGGCTTTTACCGAAGGGTGGGCGCTCTACGCCGAACGGCTCGGTCTTGAAGCCGGCATGTATGAAGACCCATACTCCAATTTCGGTCGGCTGACATACGAGATGTGGCGCGCGTTGCGTCTCGTCGTCGACACGGGGATGCACTACTTCGGTTGGTCACGACAGCGAGCGATAGACTACATGGCGGAGAACTCCGCACTAACTCTCCATAACATCACTACAGAGGTTGACAGGTACATCTCCTGGCCCGGACAGGCGCTCGCATACAAAACAGGCGAACTCAAAATACGCGAACTCCGCGCACGCGCCGAAGATAAATTAGGCAAATCTTTCGACATACGAGCCTTCCACGATGTCGTCCTCGGCTCAGGCGCCGTCCCCCTCAATGTCCTTGAAACCAATGTGGATGAATGGATCGCAAGTGAGTTGGGGATGTAGGTAATCACATATTAATAGAAAAATCTAATAACAACATGTTCAATTCAATTACCTTATGAGTTTTCCAAATGAAGAGCAATCAAGAGTAATTGATTCTCCTAATTCAAAACTTGTGGTAGTTGCTGCACCTGGAACTGGCAAAACAAGCACCATAGTAGCTCGAATGGTTAACCTGTTAAAATCGAATTCTGATCGGGAAATCTCTTTCATTACATTCACAAGAAGTAGCCGAAAAGATACTCAAAGCAAAATATATAGTGAAGTAGGCAGTGAGCTCCTAGACGGATCAAATATTGAGTTTCCCCGTGTCAGCACTCTCCACACCTATGCTAAAAGTATAATTCATAAGAATGCCAAACTTGTGGGAAGAAATTCACAATTCTCCATATTGATAAAGAAAAGGGGAGAAGAAAACTTAATATTATCAGAGCTAATCGATGACTTAAAGTTAGACGTAGATTTAGAAAAACTTAGTAGAGAAATTTATCACTACAGAAGTAAAGATTTTTGGCATCCTAGTTGTACAATTCCGTTGGATAAACGAGACCAAGTGCTTGAGCATCTAGAATCTTTGCAGCAATTTTATAATACATTTGACTTACAAAGTTTGGTTTCACATGCTTGTTATCTCATGGAGAAAAACCGAGCTAAGATTCCCCCAATTCTCTTGCAAGTAGACGAATATCAGGACTTAAACCCCGTGGACCAAAAATTTATTTCACAACTTAGTGGGATTGAAGGAAGTAAAATTGTTGTAGTCGGTGATGACGCTCAAAGTATTTATGGATTTCGGTATGCAAATCTCGATGGAATGAGAGAACTTTGGAACTCTGACGATTGGGAGTCTGTTCAATTCAAAAACTGCCATAGAATTCCGACTCATATACTACGAGCCGCATTAGACTTAATTTCAACTGATCAGTATTTGGGGGGGGAACGTATCTATTCCAGAGGATGATGGTAAACTTATTTCAACATTACAATGTACCACTCCGGATATTCAGATAGAGGCAGTAGCTAAATCGATAACTGAGAACCTTGATACGAAATTAAACTCAACTGGCGAAAAAATCACCTACAAGGACATAATGGTTTTATGTCCTATTAAAAATCAGGCTACTAAAGTATCTGATTCTTTATCCAATGATTTTAGTATTCCAACGAAACAGATAAAAAAAGATATTATCCCAGATGATCATTGGAGATTATTACTGGTCCTTAGGATGCTTGAATATTCTGATAGCTTAGCACTTCGGCAATGGCTAGAGATAATTGGTATATCGAATCATGAAATTGCAGGAATACGTTCGAATGCATTAAAGGCTAGTGAATCACTATTTCAACATTGTTCAATACTTGACAATCCAGATATTGAGAGAATCTATAAGAATCTAAACACACTAAAAGAAAACATCAGTAATCTTGATACTTTTCGAGATTTACTTTTAGAATTTCCTCATCTTGAAGTTGAATATTCTTTGTTCTCTGAAGTTAGAATTACTATAAACGAAGCCACTGCACAACCTTACTCGGTTGGAACGGTGATAAAATATGTTTATGAAAAATACGGATTAATAGATAGTGAAGAAGAAAATCCTGATGATGACGCAGTGTTAGTTACGACAATGCATCAAGCAAAAGGACTTGAAGCTGAATTCATCTACATTATGTGGCTTAACGATACATATATTCCAATGAAGGGTAGAGATATTCGCGAGGAAAAATGAGTTCTCTATGTTGCTCTAACTCGAGCAAAACAAGATGTCATCTTAACCTTTCATGAAAGATATGATCCAACAGTCGGCAGGCGCCTTAAGGAAGAAGCTATGTCTCCATTTTTAGTGGAAATCAAATCTCATTTGAATGTTGAGGAAACTTCTGCTGCGTCGCTGAGAAATTGATCTGTTGAATGCCGTTGCTAGCGGCAGTCAGGGCAAGTCCTAACCCGCATTTTTTTCCTATCCCTTTCGCGGTTCCCTTCTCTTCAGCATGAAGTAGACAAAGAAGACGGCGAGTGCGGCGAGAGCGTGTTTCAGCGTGTGTCCACTCAGGAGGTTATTAGTGGCAGAATAGATAGTCCTGTCGCTAAACTCGGCGATTTTGGAGAGTAGATACAATCCGAACGTGTAGAGCAGATAGCGTCTGAGCGTGAACCGTTCCTCGTACATAAAGATAACCGCAGTGATGGCAAGGATTGTGACAGCCTGCAAATAGAAATAAAACCGTAGGTCGTCCGTGAAGTGCCAATACAAAACGCTCAGCGCTCCGAGAACAACCGCCGGAACGAGCATAAACTTTTCTAATTTTGGGTTAATGAACTCTGTCAATACCGCACTGAAAAGTCCCATGAATCCCATGTTAATAGGCAGCCTGTCCCAGACGAGAGTAGCGTCGTTAGGGTTCCAATGGTAATATCCGGAACCGAACGAAACGAGAGTGACGCCTGTGAACAGTGTCAGCCACGAGTAACGCGCCTCCTTCTTTACATTCTTATAGACAAACCACGCTCCTGTCATTCCCACGAAGAAGAAAAGCAGGTTCGAGACCGTGTCGAAGAAATTGGGAATCCCGAAGAAGATCCGGTTGTCCGCGAAATTATGATATGATTGAGTCTGCTCGATCTTTCCGAAAAACATCATTGCTATGAGTGAAACGGCGAAAAGCGAAATGAGTATGATCAGCTTCTTCTGTTCGTCGAGTTCTTTCAGCTTTTTCAACCCCTAACCCGCACACTATTCCTCTCCCCTTGAGGGGAGTGTCCGTCAGCGGACGGACGAGGGGTGTGATTAATCGAATCCCAATATACTTGAATGATTATTCCGATTACACCCTCCGTCACTTCGTGACACCTCCCTCAAGGGAGGAGGATTTATTGCATCCCAGATAACATAGATTGCTACTGCTGATGGCGGGACTATCGTTTCTGTGCCTTGAAATTCACTCCGAGTGTGCCGAACTTAGCCGCGCTGGTTTTCTGTGGCGCATCAACATAGATGTCCTTCCGCCAAGTGATCTCGAAATCCACGAAACCCGCTTCCATGACCACCGCTTCCAATTCTGCTTCCAGCAGAGCACCGGCGATTCAGCCGGTCCAGAGGTCGATCTTCAGTTTAGCCGAATCGGGCACGGCTTTCTGGACAATTATGTCCGATATCTGAAGTCGTCCTTCCGGTTTCAACGCTCGGTACAGCTGCTTGAAGACACCAAGCTTATCCATACATAGATTTATCACGCCGTTGGAGATGATAACGTCCGCCCATTCTTTCTCAACGGGAAGCCGCTCAGCTAAGCCGTCAACGAATTGGACATTCGTCAGTCCCATTTCTTCTGCCGCTCCGACAGCTTTCTCCCGCATCTCGGCGGTCATCTCAACTCCGATGACATTTCCTTCGGTACCTACCATCTGAGCCGCGAGAAGAGTATCGAATCCCGCGCCCGAACCGACGTCAACAACATTCTCGCCCTCGCTCAATCTTCCCATCGCAAATGGGTTCCCCGTTCCCGCAAACGATTCTAATCCCGACTCTGGCACGCTGTTCACGAGTTCTTCGTCGTATTCGAGTATCGCTGCCAAACGCCTTCCTGTATGAAAATGAAACTCGTCTTCCGGGTTTGTCGCCACATGGGCATACTCTTTCTTTATCTCCTCACGTAGAACTTCCGGCTCAAGTACTGATTGTGCTTCTTCCATTCAGTTATTTCCCTTCCTAAAATGTCAAATTAAAACAGATTTCCTTCATCGCCCAACATCGCTTTACGGATAAGAGGTATTGGCGGACCGCCGAACGACAGGAATTTGTCGTGAAATTCTTTCCATGTCGCTTCCGTTCCGTTCGCTTTCATCCAATCCTCTCGGAGTTTTCGTATCATCAGCTTGCCCATCGTGTAATTCAGATATGGCGGATCGTAAGTTCCTCGCGCCGACTGCTGCTCGGCGTTGCCATGATCCTGATACGCTTTTTCACGGAACATCGTGTACGATTCCTCCACCGTCATCCCTTCCGTGTGCATCCCGATGGAAGAAAGCAGGCGGACGTTTCGGAGCAGCGCGTTTTGCAGTTGCCCGATATGGATCTCCGGATCTCCGTCGCTGTATCCCGCCTCCCACATCATCTCCTCGGTATAGTGCGCCCATCCCTCCGCGAACGCATAGCCGACAAATACCTGTCCGAACCTAGAGCGCGAGCGGTTTGAATGAAGGAACTGCAAAAAGTGACCGGGCCATATCTCATGCACAGATACAAAGAGCAGATCGGCGTTTCCGGGAAGGTAATCGTTCTTCTGCTCTTCCGACCATGACTCATCGGGCGGCGCGATATAGTAGACGGAGGGTAAGCCTTCCTCATAGGGTCCCGGAATATTTATGTACGCGAAATTCCATGAGGCGTAAGAGGGCGCTTCGTCCACCAACGCTATTTCTGTTCCGGGTATCGAAACCACTTCGTTGTCTATCAGAAACGTCCTGAGACCTTCAAGTTGCTGCCTTGCGCCTTCGACTGCGCCGCCCTCATTCTTCATCGACCGCATCTTGGCGATGCAATCATGGATAGTTGCTTCGGGAGCATACTCCGCGCATACGGATTGCAGTGCGTCTAAATTGCGTTGAAGGTCAGCCTCTCCGACTTTTTTCAATTCTGCGATCGGAACGTCCACTCTTTCTGTCGCCCCCAGCATCTCTTGATACAGCTCCGCTCCAAGCGCAAAATCCTCAGTCGCGTCAGGCAGTTGTGCAACCACCCAATCGTCCAATTTTGTCATCGCCTCGATGGCGAGCTCGTTTGCCGCTGTGAATTCAGATTGCAGAATCGAGTCCCCGACCTCAGCGAACACAGTTGGGACATCATCCCTATAATACTTAGCCAAACCGCCGAAGGCTGTATGCGCAAGATTGGCGAAAGTTCTCGGCATCGGTGATTTGAGATTTGTCATTGCCTGCTCGACAGCTAACGGAAGAGCGTTCGCGTACTTTGTGTATGCCGCCATCCGAACTTCGAGAGGCGCATATTCCCGTGAGATATATACGTCCGGATCGAACTGCCAGTAATAGTAAAGCGGATTGTTGTACGGCAGCATCACCCTATCCAGCTGAAAGAGTTCTTTGTCTATAATACTCACCAGATATTCACGCTCGAATCGCTGCTCATCGCTGAGCATTGAAGATTCAAATGCCATTGCCGTATGACGCTGAGAATGCAACTTCGCAACATTAGCGTCTATAGTTGCAGGACTCCAATCGGGTAAGACCCCGTCGAATTCATGGCGACCGGCAGCGACCGCAAAGGTCGGGTTAGCGACGAAATAACTTTCCATGAAATCGGTTACGAATGAATCCCATCCGGCCGAGCTCGCAGGTTCAGTTTTCACAGCCTCTTTCTGACAACTAAAACTTAAAAGCATGCCGATAAGCAGTGTGCTTATAAAAATATATCTGTTCATTTAGTTCATCCTATTTTATTAACTAATTAAAAATGAGGTAATCTTATGTATTAAAATACATCGATTCTCGTAAACTCTTTACACACCCCGCCCTTCGGGCACCCCTCTCAACCTGCCCGACTTATGCCAGGCGGGCAAACCCTAACTCGCACATTGTGCCCATTCCTGCCTAAACAATTTGCTGGGGAACAGGGATTCGAACCCCGACCTACGATTCCAGAGACCGCTGTCCTGCCATTAGACTATTCCCCAATAACCAGATAAAATTAGAATCTCGTTGAGTCAGAGTCAAGATGATTTCAATTCCCCCGCGAATAGTTGGAAAGTATAACGCCGATTCGATTCTGCAGTTCGTTCGCCATGCTTGTCGGAACGTCATAATGATTCACTATGAAACTGAAAATAATGTCCTCGCCGTCTGCGGTAGTGACATATCCCGACATCGCCCGCACATAACTCACGTAGCCCGTCTTCGCTCTCAAATTCCGATGGGCGTTAGTGCCGATCATGCGGCGGCGGATCGTACCGTCAACTCCCGCTACCGGGAGAGAATCATAATAATATTTAAAATATTTATGCCCCCTCATGTAACGCAGAAGCGTCGCGACCTGCCGAGTGGTCACTATATTCATCCGTGACAATCCTGAACCGTCCACTATCTTGATACCGTTCGCATCGATACCGATCCCGCTCAACAACGATTTTACGGATTTGATTCCGGCGCTCGCGCTTCCCTCATGGTTATACTCTTTGCCTATGGTTTTAAGCAGCTGCTCGGCGTAGAAATTCTGGCTCGATTTATTCACCGTCCGGATCATCCTGCTCATCGGCGGTGACGTATAAACGGCTGCAGTTTTTAGTTTACTATATTTAGGTTTGGAAGATATGTCATCTATATCTCGTGCTTTTCCACCTACAGAGATCCCCGCCGACTCCAAGGTTTCTTTCAGGACGGTCGCAGTATAGAGCGTAGGATTCCGTACCGATATCCAATCCGTTTTTGCTTTTTTACTGATAGGAAATTTCCCCCAAAATGTGAAAACGTTGCCATCTACCGACCTGCTAAAATCATAGTAGAGAGTCGAATCGGCTTTGGTGGTCTTGATACGGTTTTTGATCATGACATATTTTGTCGGTGGGTCAATCTCTATAATAG
>SORU01000032.1 GCA_004402915.1 Fidelibacterota bacterium MT.SAG.2 | reverse complement strand
TGGCAGCGGTCACAAAAGAGATGAGCGCCACAGCACTCTAAACTTCCACCCCTATAAAACTATCCGGCAATCCCCATATGGGGATTTTTTTTGTGGTTGTATGTTCTGAATAGGATTAGTAATAGTAATTCTTCGCATTAACTAACTTGTCTGTTGGTGGATTCTATATATAACCGTTAAACGGTTATGTAGAGATGTATATACCTTTAATTAACCCCCGACATAAGTCGGGGGTTAGAGAAATCTACTTAATTAGGAAAAACCATTTTAATGGTTTTGTACAAATAGTTTATTGTTGAGGTATGCGACTCGCAAAGGCGAAGGATATAATTATTCTGTGACTATAAAAACCTATACTTCGGCAGGGAGAGAGATGGTGAAAGTGGTTCCCTCGCCGTAGGTGGATTCAACCTTTATGGTGCCGCCCATTTCAATCTCAACCACATCCCGGACTATAACTAATCCGATTCCGGTTCCGACCCCTTCCTCCTTGGTAGTAAAATAAGGATCGAAAATTGTAGCAAGGTCTTTTTTCTTTATTCCTGTACCTGTATCTGATACTTCTATTACGATTGACGAAGTTTCATCGTGATAAGATGTTGTGATGATCAACGATTTCAGATCACTCTTTTCCATCGAATGTGCTGCATTCATAATTAAATTCCTGAACACCTGGACGATTTTTTCCCTGTCACAATAAACTGTGGGGATCGGAGCGTCAAAATTCGAGGTGACGTCAAGATATTTGATATGTCCGAGTATCCCAAGCGCTTTTAGAAGATCAGTCAACAAATTGTTGATATCCAGGCTCTTCATATCTGCGGGAGATTGCTTACCTAAATTCATGTAACTCACGCTAATATTGATTATATGCTGTATCTCTTCCTGCATATCCACAACCAACTCTCTGATCTTCTCTTTATCATCTAATTCAGCTATCAGTTCCGCTCGCGCAGATATTATCTGAAGTGGATTGTTCAGCTCATGCGCGATCTTCGCTCCCATCTGTCCGATAGCCGCAAGTCTCTCGGCATAAGCGAGTTGATCCTTCATTGTCCGTTCTCTGCCTTGAAGGACGTTTATCTCTTTAGTAGATGTGATCAATTCCGCTTCACTCATCATCAGTTCACCTAATGCTTCATCTTTGTCAGCAACATCTCTGCCGATAAGCAGTACGGCATCTTCTCCCTCTGCCGGTATATACCAGTATTCAACGGTTTTATTGCCAAACACCGCTTCCCCTTTTAGATTTTTGTCTTCTTCCAAACATTCTCTCATCTTTTTAAGATGGATATCGGGTAACAATTCAGTCCAATCTCCCTTGCCAAGCCCCTGAGCTTTCAGCTCACTGAACATCGCCGGGTTTGCGTACAATAGATCACCCTTGAGATTGATCTTCATTACGATATCCGGAATCAGGTCGCCCAAGTTTACTGATGCATTGTCCGGACCGGTCTGATTCACCGCACTGAGCGATAACATTAAAATCGAAGCTATCTGTTCCACAAACCCGATTTTGTTTTCCGGTAATTCATCTTCAACTTTTAAGTGTACTATTAGAGCGCCGATTATTCTTTTGTTTTGAAGAATAGGGACAAAAAAGGAATATTTTATCTCTTCCGGAAAACCGGTAAACCAGGGAGGAATTGTTTTCTTCTTGGCTCGGTCATAACGTAAAGTGTAAGATTGTTCGGGGTGAATTCCTTTGGATCCCGATTCAGAAAGACTCAGATGAAATGAATTAATCTTCTCATCGTCCCATCCGACAGAACTTGATATCTGAAATTCATTATTCTCTTCATTCAATCTGATGAGGGCAATAGCTCCGACGCCAAGCAGCTGATATGTTTGCTCTATGTTCTTTTGAAACAGTTCAATCCAATCTTCACCGAGAAGAATATCTTTACACAGATCTGTGATCAACGATTGCTCTCTTAATCGGATGGCTAATTTATATGCTATATCCTTTTTTGTGGATATATCCCTACCTACCGCTACAGCTCCGATGAGGTTTCTATTTTCATAAAGCCGTTTACCGGAAATCTCAAAAGCGGCAGTACGGCCTCCCTTACCTCTAAGTTCAACTTCATACGTTCCTATATTTGACTTAGAGCTTATCAAAGATTCAAAATAAGCTAGATATTCCTTCCCTTTGGTGGGTTCAAATAAGACTGAGATCGGTTTTCCCTTTAGATCCTCCTCTTTATAGCCCAATGCTTTCAGAGTCGAATTATTGGCAAAAACGATCCTGCCTTCAAGATCGAATATCATCATCAACTCGTCGATCTCCTCAATCAGAGATTGAAAGAGCGTCGTTCGATCCAGTTTATTGATATTTATATCTTTTTCAGGCATAATTATGCTGTTATTCTGTTATTTTCTCTAAGAACGGAATCCTTTCAACCACAGGTAATCACTTACTTTTACTGTACTTAGGGCGTATTTAATTACCTATACCCCTTATTTAATATATTTTTAATGGAATTTCAAGCTCAAAATTATTTTTATTGCGTCTGTGTGACCGTGAACACAATCATCGAATAGTCCGTTTTTTAATTATTTTTAGAAAAATGCCACCACTTGAGTACTACTTATGACTGAAAGGTCTTGATTTATACGCCATTTCTCAGTATGATTTGACCGTTACACTTACCAATATTACGGTATACCAAATTATTTGAAATAAACAGTAACAATGAGGGTTTTTATGGTCAGGGTTCTTTTTGTCTCTTTATTTTTGTTCATCTCATGTGGCAATAATGATAATTCGGGTTCCAAGAGAGTGGAGAAAACTTACTCTGCGGCAGATATCGTCAATGGTGGAAGTTTGATTATTGGCACCACAGGAGAACCTGACGGATTAAATCCATTGACCGCACATTCAAAAAATGCTAAAGATGCTATTTCTCTGATATACAGAAGCTTAGCGGATATCAACGAAGACCTGTCGACTTTTTCCCCCCAGCTTGCCAAGAGTTGGCATTTCTCCAACGACAGTCTTTCTATACTCTTTGAGCTCAGAACAGACGTCAAATGGCATGACGGAGAAGTTTTTAACAGCGATGATGTTGTCTTTACGTACAATATGCACATGAATGAACAGTTAGGTTGGGAAGGATATTCTTATAAAGAGACCATCAGTAGAGTTGTCGCCCAAAATGATTCTACCGTAACTTTCTATTTTACGGAAAAAACTCCCACTCTTCTTATGGATGCGGTTGAGGGATATATAGTACCCGAACATATTTTATCCCAAATTCCTGTTGAAGAGATAGAATCCTCAAATTATAGTAGAAACCCCATCGGCACAGGTCCATTCAGATTTTCGGAGTGGAAATCGCAGCAATCGCTGACGCTAACCAAGTTTGCAGACTATTATGAAGCAGGTAAACCGAGACTTGACGCTATAGTAATTCAAATCGTACCTGATAACATTAATCTGTATCGTCAGGTTTTAAGCAGAGATATAGATTTTATGGAGAATGTCCCAGCCGGCGATTTCAATAAGTTGTTAGCGCAATGGGATGACGGCGATTCTTTTATCAAGCCATATAATTTTCTCGGTAGAGGTTACGAATTTATCGGGTGGAATCTTATCGATCCCGAAAATTATTCCAATGTGATGGAGGCAGCCGGCGATGGCGAACCGAATTTGGATGAGCTTCTCAAACCTCACAAACTATTTGGAAGCTGGAAAGTCCGCGCCGCTCTAACTATGGCGCTTGACAGGAAAACCATCGCTGATGTCGTAACACACGGCCTTGCAATTCCGATGCACGGTCCGATTCCGCCGATTATGTGGGCGTATGATCCAAACGCAAATTCAATTTGGGAATACGATGTCGAAGGAGCAAAAGAATTTCTTGGCGATGCGGGTTGGAAGGACAGTGATGGAGACGGCATCCTCGACAAAGATGGGATGAAATTTAGTTTTGAAATGGTTACAAATGCGGGAAATGAGGAACGAAAACAAGCTCTGACAATCATCCAGCAACAATTATTGGAAGTCGGCATTGAAATGAAGCCGAGAGTATTAGAGCCTGCTCTCCTTTTCGGAAGAATGCTGCCCACAAGAGATTTTGACGCTGCTCTTTTTGGATGGAGTGTCGGCTTAAAAATGGAGCTGACCCCCTTATTTCATAGTTCAAGTATCTTTATTCCGTTTAATTTTGTAAGTTATCATTCTCAAGAATTCGATAAATTAGAAGATGCTGCTAAGAGTGAAACACGTCAGACTAATGCCCAAAAGCACTGGAATCGCATTGCAGAGCTTTTGTCATGGGAGTTGCCTTACAGTTGGCTTTATTACAAAACGGAAACGACGGTTATTCACAGCAGGTTCAAAGGAGTCAAGGTTGATAAAAGAGGCGCTTTTATCAATATGGAAGAGTGGTGGATTCCTTTTGAAGAGCGTTCCGACCACGACATGCTCGCGGAAAATTAACTGTTAATGCTCGCCTATTCCATAAGGCGGCTTATTACGGCACTACCCACTCTCTTTTTCGGAGTATCACTTACTTTTTTTATTATACGCCTCGCCCCGGGTGATCCTACTGATAGGTTTCTTACCCCTTCAATGAGCCCTAAGATAAAGGCGGCTATCACTGAAAAGTTTGGTTTGAACGAACCTCTGCCCGTTCAATATATGACTTGGGCGAAAAATGTTATTATGAACTTTGATTTCGGAAAATCATTCGCCAATGGCCGTGAAGCATCCCAAGTAATTTTGGACGCTCTCCCCTATACTCTGCTTTTATCCTCTCTCTCACTATTGTTTGGAGTCCTGTTAGGTCTGATTTCAGGAGTCTATTCCGCGTTAAAGGCAGGGACTCGGACTGATAGAGCCATAACATCTATCTTGTTGTTTTTCTATTCGGTGCCTTCGTTTTGGCTGGGACTTATACTTTTAGGAATATTCTCGATCGAACTGAATTGGCTGCCCGGCTCTCAAATAAGTTCCATTTTTCATGATCGGCTAAGTTTCTTCGGGAAAATAGGTGATTACGCCTCACATTTAATTCTCCCTGTTCTGACTCTTGGGCTGACGACGGCGCCGGTTTACGGCAGATTTGTGCGAAGCAGTATGGTTGAGGTGTTGAATTCCGATTTCATCGTTTCGGCAAGAGCAAGGGGTCTTTCCGAGAGAAAAGTTGTTTTTAATTACGGGTTGCGAAACGCATTGCTGCCACTTATTTCTATACTTGGAACTTCGTTTCCCGCACTGTTCAGCGGAGCGGTGATCGTCGAGGTGATATATTCGCTTCCCGGAATGGGACGAGTTATGGTTGATGCAGCGCTCGGACGGGATTATCCGGTAATTATGGCTGCGAGCGTAGTCGCTTTTATAGCGGTTATAATCGGCAACCTTCTTGCTGACATTGGATATGCGGTCGCCGACCCGCGAGTCAGAATTGGTGATTCCTCATGAGCAGTTTCAAAATATTGATCTCAAAACTATGGAAGAGCTCGTCTGGAAGAATAGGACTTATCTTAGTAGCGCTATTTTTTATTTTAGCGGTCGGAGCCCCGCTGCTCTCACCATACGATCCGGTAAAACAAAATTTGATTCTTAGATCGTCTCCTCCTTCATTTTCTCATCTTTTTGGAACCGATCTCTTCGGCAGAGATATTTTAAGCAGACTGCTATACGGAGCTAGAGTATCGATAGGTATCGGATTAGGTTCAGCATTTTTAGCGGTCTTTCTCGGAAGCGCCGTAGGTTTAGCTGCAGGCTTTTTAAGAGGCAGGACTGATAGCATACTTATGCGAATAGTCGATCTGCTGTTAGGTTTCCCAAAGTTCTTTATACTCTTACTCGTCGTCGGATTGGGTTCTCCTTCTATCTGGCTGACTGCGAGTGTGTTAGGAGCGCTTTCATGGATGGAGATAGCAAGAGTAGTGCGGGGGGAAGTTATACTCATACGGGAGATGAACTATGTTAAGGCTGCTACCGCGCTCGGCTTAAGTCCGATGAATATTGCACTGAGATATGTATTGCCAAACGTCTCCGGTTCGATAATCGTTTCTGCCACACTTCTGATCGGAACCATGATACTCGTTGAAGCCAGTTTAAGCTATCTCGGCTTCGGCGTTCAGCCACCCGATGCGAGCTGGGGCACTATAATGAATCAGGGGCGAATTGATCCTATAGGAACTTGGTGGATTTCGGTTTCCGCAGGCTTGGCAATTATACTTTCCCTGATAGGTTTCAATTTGTTGGGTGACAGCCTTAGAGACGTTCTTGATCCACGAACTGAAAATGCTCAATCTTAATTTAGTGAATAGATGTTGGACAGTGAAAAAATAATACTAAGGATAAAGGAACTTTCGATCAGTTACCAAAGCTCCGGTTCGGGTTTTTGGGGAAATAATAAAGAGATAGTCGCTGTTAATGAAGTCTCTCTAAGCGTCAAAAGAGGAGAAACTTTTGCTATCGTCGGTGAATCGGGAAGCGGGAAAACATCGATTGCGATGTCGATCTTGGGATTCGTAAAACCTGCTGCCGGAAGAATTGAATTTAATGATCTGAATCTGTTTTCACTTGATTCAAACCGATTACGGGAAACAAGACGGCTTATCCAGCCTGTATTTCAGGATGCAAACAGCGCTCTTAATCCGCGAATGACTGTGGAAACGATTTTGGGCGATGGAATAGCAATATCTGATGAGAACGAGAAAAGAGAAAAAACTATCTCTCTTCTAAAATCAGTCGGTCTCAGCGCGGACTTCCTGAAAAAATATCCGCACCAGCTCAGTGGAGGTCAAAAGCAGCGCCTCTGCATAGCGCGCGCGCGCGCGCCTGAACCCGAACTTATCATACTTGACGAACCCGTCTCAGCACAGGATCTGTCTATTCAAGCTCATATTCTGAGTTTACTGTTAGAAATTAAAAAGACAAAAAACATCACTTATCTGCTTATTTCGCATGATCTGAATGTAGTGAAAATCCTTGCTGACAGGGTTGCTGTTATGAGATCCGGAATTATCGTAGAAGAGTCGTCATGTGAAAAGTTCTTTAGCGATCCTGCTCATCCGTATTCTCAGGAGCTTTTAGAAAACTCGGGATTGAAACAGCGTGCATAAATCTGAAAATGAAATAATATTATCCGTCCATAACTTGAACGTCAGACTTTCTGTTGGAGATTCTTATTTATCTATTATTGAGGATGCGACCTTCGAACTGCGTAAAGGGACGATACTTGGATTGATCGGTGAATCAGGGAGCGGAAAGAGTATTCTATGTAAATCCATCATCAACTTGCTTCCGGGCGGAAGCCGACTCGAAGGAAATGTGACGTTTTATCCTGAATCCGGAAAACCGGAAGATTTATTATCCCTGTCTGAAGATGAAATGCGCTCTATTAGAGGTAAAGAGATAGGCTTCCTTTCGCAGGAACCCAGCTCTTCCATGAATCCGGTAATGAAATGCGGACAACAGGTATTTGACGCGCTGCCCGATTCTGAACGTAAAAACAGTGACGGGGTTCAGCAAGTCCTCAAACTTCTCAAAAATTCGGGGTTGAAAGAACCTGAAGCAATAGCCGATTCATATCCTCATGAACTCTCCGGGGGAATGCTTCAAAGAGTCGCCCTTGCAGCCGCTTTGGCAGGCAGACCAAAAATATTGATCGCGGATGAACCTGTAACAGCATTAGACGCAAGCAATCGAACAGGATTAATGAAGTTGCTGCATAACCTTAAAGAAGAAATGGGTCTATCGGTAATATTAGTCTCGCACGATATCGGATTTGTATCGCATTGGGCTGACGATATCATGGTGATGTATTTCGGCGGCATAGTTGAATTCGGAGAAACGAGCAAAATTTTATCCTCTCCCGCTCATCCATACACTAAGGCTTTGGTGGACCTATCGAAATCTTTTAAAAGCGGATCAATGCCTAAAACAATTCCGGGCGACATCCCGGCGATAGAAGCAACGATATCGGGATGCAGCTTTCATCCCCGCTGTGAATATGCGGATGATATTTGTTCTACAACAGAACCTAAGAGTGAAGCTGCTTCTCATGGGGGTGAGATAAGATGCTTCCATCCATTACCTCAAAAATAAACGCCGAAACAATATTCCAATTTAATCGTACTTTAATAACTTACGGAGAAGCCTCAATGGTAATTATTATCAGATCGTTTATTTTCTTTTTCATCCTGACCTTATCACTATCAAATCTTCAGGCACAAATCCCCGATAAATTCTTCAACTTGAGAGTGTTACCGACCGATATCAGTAAAAGAGATCTGATCAATACGATGAAAGGAGCAACCAAGGGTTTAGGGGTCAGGTGTGAATTCTGCCATGTCGGCGAGGGTGATGATCTGTCAAAATTCGACTTCGTTTCAGACGATAAGGAGCATAAAAAAATTGCTTGAGTGATGTTTGAAATGGTTGAGTACGTCAACAGTGAGTTTATGCCGACCGTATCCGGAATCAGAGAGCATCAGAATGAAATCACATGTTATACTTGCCATGCCGGAAACGAGGAACCTTTAGTACACCCAAAATTTAGATAACAATTTTTCTTTTATCTGCTTTTGTAATCAATATTACTTCTTCCTTTTCACGTTTTTATTATTCTATAACGCTGAATGAAAATAAAGACGATAAATGAAAGGAATTAGATATGGGTTCAATTGATTCAAGTAGCACAGCGCTGTTAGTTATCGATCCTCAAAAAGATTTTCTTACCGAGTCCGGAGTCGTATGGGACCTCGTAGGCGAAGGAGTTGTTAAAAATCAAGTTGTGGATAAACTCTCCAAGCTTATCGCAAAAGCTAAGGAATCGGGCGTGGAGGTTTTCTATTCTCCGCATTACTACGATAAAGAATTTGATGCGTGGAAGGACAATAATCCGATTGACAGCCTCATGTTCGAGCGTAAGATGTTCGACCGCAGCAGTTCAGGTTCCGAATTCCATCCGGATCTAACACCTGATGACTCGACTATCGTATGTGCTCCTCATAAGAATTTAAGCGGATTTCATACAAGTGACGTTGATATTCAGCTTCGCAAACGCGGGATAAAAACTATTTACCTTTGTGGTATGGCAGCTAATCTTTGTGTTGAATCGCATTTGAGAGACGCCGAAGAAAAAGGTTACGAGGTCATCGTGATAAACGATGCGACTGCCGCGCCCGGAGATGCAGCTTATGAAGCCGCCCTCGTCAATTACGGTTTTATCGCGCACGAATCTATCACGGCGGAGGAAGCGTTAAGTAGATTCTAAAGAAACATAATTGGTAAAATATTGAACCCTCGATGGTATTTCATCGAGGGTTTCTTTTAGAATAACCAATCTAACCCTATATATATTTTGATACCTTTCCCGTCAACGGATGGAACAAGAGCCTTTCCGATATCTAACCGGGTGATGAATGTAGAATTCAGGGCGATTCGAATTCCCGTTCCGAAAGAGCCATGTATTGTATCACTCTCCTTCCCCTGATCGCTATCAGGCAATAGCGGTGTAGATTCAAATGACCTGCCTCTGTCATGAAACAGCAGTGTTGCCACAAAACCGTCAGAGAACAAATTGCGAATTTTATACCTTAATTCAAAGTTAGCGTATGCAATATTCTTACCAATAATTCTCTGATACAATATTCCCCTGATCGTCTTACTGCTGCCCAATCCTTCTCCTACTTCAAATGATCCGTCTTGTTGTGAAATGGAGAAAAACGGAGCGCCTTCGCTCATCAATCTGCCTACGAACCGGTAGGCAAATGTAAGTTTGCTATTCATCGAAAAGTATTGCCTATGAGTACCTGTTAACGCGACGTAGGAAAAGTTATTTCCTAAAGTCCCAGGCACCCATCTTAACAGCAATTCACTCCAAATGCCTTTTAATGTGGTCGATTCATTATCACGACTGTCCCAGATCAAACCGGCTATTATACCATGCTCACTCCCACCATTGAAGGTTTCAGCGTCAATAAATCTTACTCCTACTAACTTTGCGAGCAACGTCTGCTGAGGTAAATCAAGCAGCTCTTTATCAAAATCCCTGTAATTTATTGTATCAACAGCTGTGGATTGGAAAGTAATCCCACCGAGCCAGCGGAATTTGTTTTCAATCAGACTCCCCTGTAAAATTGCATCAATTCTATAATTTCGTTTATCATATTTATAATAAAATTTTCCTCTATAGCTTTCTGTGTCTGAAGAATCTTCATATGAGGCTGAATAATTTGTTTGTGCCCCGCCAATTCCGTGAAAAGGCTCTAATATACTTGAGCGGTATTTTGATTTCAGAGTAATCCGCATTTGGTTCGGCAGAAAATATTTACTGTCAAACCGATAAGAATAATCTGCAATACCTTTCGTGCTTCGCTGTACTACAAATCTATGAGAGGAGTAGTATGGCTTGAATTTTTCCGCTCTTTTATCATCCACCTGAAAGATTATTCCATATCCAAATCCTTTATCGGAGCTGAACGAAAGCGCCGGTAAAAGACCGAAACTATATTTATTCCGGGATTTTTCTTTCTCACCCGCTTCAACCGAAGCTGTCAGCGTTATCAGAAAAATTAACTTATAGATTGCGATTTTAAGTATAGTATGTATTTTACTGCCCCTGATTAGCGTAATAAACAAGGTTATGTAGAATATATTTAAAAATCGTTGAGATTGCAAGTTTATGATGCGATAACCCGGCACTGAATCTATATTTGGTTTACTTCTCTTGGAAACGTATATTCACTGCCTATTACTGCTAACGTGGAATTGTGTTACCATGATGAGACAGGTAAATAACGATTAATGGAGCATCAATTGGAATTTGATAAGGCTATTTTCGGGGATATTAACCTCGAAAAACTCAAGGACTTGAGAAATCCATTTGTTGAACAAATAGTAGACAAGTATGTGAAATTATGCAGACCTTCAAAGGTCACTCTCATAACCGATTCTGATGAAGACATAGCGTATCTGAAACAAAAAGCGATTGACGACAAAGAGGAAACACCTCTTAAAATAGTGGGTCATACCATTCATTTTGACGGTTATTATGACCAGGCAAGGGATAAAGAAAACACTAAGATACTTATTCCTAAGGGCGAGACTCTCAGTAAGTATATGAACACCGCCGATAGAGATGATAGTTTAGAAGAGATCATGGGCTTGCTTGATGGTATTATGGCGGATCGAGAGATGCTGGTCAGTTTTTTCTGCCTCGGTCCTGCGAATTCACGCTTTTCCATACCATCCCTGCAACTAACGGACTCAGCATATGTCGCTCATAGCGAATCCATACTCTATCGTCCCGGATACGGTGAATTCAAAAATCTTAACGGTTCTGACAATTTTTTCCATTTTATTCATTCGAGCGGCAAATTAGATGAAAATAAGAATTCAAAAAACATCGATAAACGACGCATCTATATGGACATTAAAGAAGAACGTGTATTCTCCGTTAATACACAGTATGCCGGGAATAGCGTCGGGCTGAAAAAACTGGCTTTGAGGCTTGCCATAAACAGAGCAAACAAAGAAGAATGGCTTTGCGAACATATGCTTATCATGGGAGCAAAACCTGAGGGCAAAGACCGCACGACATATTTCGCAGGCGCTTTCCCCAGCGCATGCGGTAAAACCTCCACAGCCATGATACCGGGGCAATTGATATTAGGTGACGACATTGCGTATATCCGTAAATCAAATGACGGAAGAGCGTATGCGGTAAACGTAGAGCAAGGTATTTTTGGTATAATTGAAGACGTGAATCCCATCGACGATCCCGTTATTTACAAAACAATCACCACTCCGAGGGAATTGATAGTATCAAATATATTAGTGAAAGATGAAATTCCTTATTGGCTGGGGATGGGGAAGGAGCTTCCGTCAAATGGAGTTAATTTTTCAGGCGAATGGTCTTTAGGTAATACCGATAATGAAGGCAAGGAAATATTGCCTGCTCATAAGAACGCCCGTTATACTGTTAGAATATCTGAATTGGATAATTCAGACCCGAAATTGCACGATCCGGAAGGAGTTCCCCTATCAGGAATTATATACGGTGGAAGAGATTCAGATATCAATCCTCCCGTTCTTCAATCGCTCAACTGGACACACGGAGTGTTTGTGGGAGCAACTCTTGAATCAGAAACCACAGCGGCGACTATCGGAAAGCAAGGTGTGAGAAAACACAATCCTATGGCTAATCTCGATTTTCTCGTTGTAAATCTTGGAACTTACATATCAAATCATCTTAAGTTCGGTGAATCGCTTGAGCATCTGCCTCTGATATTTTCCACCAACTATTTCCTGAAGGATGATGAAAAATTCCTGAATGACAAAACAGACAAAAAAGTCTGGCTAATGTGGATGGAAGGACGAGTGCATAACGATTACAATGCTATAAAAACACCAATCGGTTACATTCCTTTATACGATGATGTTCGTTCTCTCTTTTCTCATCTCTTTGATAAAACTCTTTCGGAAGAACTATACGAGAGACTCTTTTCTCTCAGAACCGAAAAACTCTTAAGTCGGATGGATAGAATGGAAAAGATATATGGCGAAGAAGCTGATATTCCTCAAGCTATTTTTGATGAAATAAATACTCAGAAAGAACGTTTATTAAAGGCAAAGAGCAAATATAATAAAGATATTATTTCTCCGTTTGATTTTGATTAACTATTTTCGCCTAATCTCAGTCCCTTTGAAACAAAAATAGGCTCTAACAGCTCAAAGAGCCCTTGAACCCCAAAAGCCAATAGCGCAGCCGGAATCGCTCCTTGCAAGATAAGTCCCGTGTCGTCCAAACGTATTCCTGTCAGAATAGGTTGACCGTATCCTCCGGCGCCGATTATCGCTCCCAAAGTAGCTGTACCCACATTTATGACGGCTGCGGTCTTTATCCCCGACAATATCGAACGTGACGCGAGAGGAAGTTCAATTTTCATCATTCTGACTTTTGAAGGCAATCCTAACGCTTCAGCCGATTCACTCAATTGAAGGGGTATGTCTTTCAATCCCGAATAAGTGTTCCTGACTATCGGCAGCAGACTATAAAGAAACAAAGCGGCGATCGCCGGTTTTGCTCCAATTCCCAATAACGGAATCATGAACACTATCAGCGCAAGTGACGGGATAGTTTGTATTACGCCGATTATTCCAAGCAACAGCTGACCGAAGCGTGGAATTTTGTATGTAACAATTCCAAGAGGAATAGCAATGATAATCGCCGCCGATAGAGAGATTACCACTAAGAACAAATGTTCATACGTATTTTGAATAAGCTTGTCAACGATGGTCAGCTGATAAAACTTCGTTTCAACATTCAATTCCCTCTCGAGGAATCGCGAAGCGACTTCACCTTCACTTTTTCCGGCAAGCTTCACCTCGGCATTTAGTTTTATCATCGCTGATTCGGAAATGATACCCTCAAGCCGAAGCAAGGATTTCACCAATTCAGGATTCCGGGTCACGAGGTCACTCCTGTACAAGAAGACCGCTTGATACTCGGGGAAATGATTCAGATCATCCTCCAACGATTTCAAATCGTAGTAGTCAATTTCCGCGTCAGTCGCATAAAGGTCTATGACATCAATTGAACCATTTTCCAATCCTCTATAGCCGATATCATGGTCTATCCCCCGTACATCACGCTGTGGTAGATTGTACTTCCGCTGCAAGCTGGGCCAGCCGTCTCCCCTGTCCATAAATTCATTAGAGAAACCAAATTTAAGCTCAGGATAATTTCTCAGGTCAGATACTTTGTTGATATTGAGTTTTTCTGCTATCTCCTTCTTCATTCCGATTACATAGCTGTTGTTAAAGCCGAGCGATTCGCTCATCAGTATACCCATACTCGCCAATTTATCTTTCAGCTCATCTTCATTTTTGATGACCTCACCGGCTAAGATCTCCTGCAAAATTGTTCCCGTATATTCCGGATAGATATCCAATTCGCCCTGCACAAGCGACTTAAACAGAATCTGAGTCCCGCCTAATTCGGCTTTGTGAATTACCTCTACCCCTTTGTTAATTAAGAGGTAATATGCCATTTCACCTAAGATGACAGCTTCCGTGAATTTTTTTGAACCGATAGTCACTTCATTATTAAAATCACCTGCTATTGACCCTTGCGGGAGACAGAAATCAGCCGCAATCACAATTCCTAACATCAGACATTTTGTTTTGGAGATCAATTTCAGATCCGGTTTCGCTGAGCGTTAATAAATTTTTTAACAAAATCATCGGCCGGATCATCCAGTAGTTCTCTGATTGAACCTTGTTGTAAAACCTTTCCATCTTTCATCAGAAGAATTTCGTCCGCAAAAAACCCCGCCTCGTTTATATCATGAGTCACAAGCAGTACTGCCTTTCCAAGACTTTTGAATATCCCTTTGAGTTCTTCTTGTAAATCGGCCCTTATCATCGGATCGAGCGCTCCAAGCGGTTCGTCCAAAAGCAACACTTCCGGATCAAGCATCAAAGCCCTCATAAGACTAACCCTTTGGCGTTGACCTCCTGAGAGCTGAAGCGGGAACCTTTCTAATGCGTCCACCGGAAAATGTGTTAAATCCGTCAGATCTTTTATTCGGGTATTTATTTTATCCGGGTTCCAATCTAAATACTCCGCAACCAATCTGATATTTTGAATAGCCGTCAGATGAGGGAATAATCCTCCCTCCTGGATCACGTATCCGATCTTCCTTCTTATCTCCATTAAATTCTCAGGAGTAACAAGTTCGCCTTTGAAATAGATCTCCCCTTCATCAGGCGTTATTATCCCGATGGCAAGTCTTATAAGAGTCGATTTTCCGCAACCACTTGGTCCGACTAACACAATAGTCTCTCTTTCCCACAGATTCAGATCGACCGATGAGACAGCTTGAAGCTCTTCAAACTTTTTTGATACGTTCTTTAAACGGAGCATCTGTTAGTACGATTCAGTCAAGGAATTATCGTAAAAAGGGTTTGCATTGTTTCGCAAACCCTTTTTCATACTCTATGAATTTATCAGTCTTTGAATTTAAACGATAGACTTACTTTCGCGCGATAAGCCGTAACCTTTCCGTCCTCTATTTTCAGATCAAGGTCTTTTACTTCCGCAATCCGTAGATTTGTTAAGCTCTTACTTGCTCTTTCAACGGCGTTTTTCGCGGCATCTTCCCAAGAATTGCTGCTGGTGCCAATTAATTCTATAACTTTGTAGACACTGTTTGACATAATATTTCTCCTGTATTTATTTGAAGTATTTTGTTATTTTTCCTGACCGGATGATAATTCATCATAACCTGTTTTAGCATCGCTTTCTTTTACGGATCCCAGATAATATTCAAACGTACGGCGGTAATGAAATAATGCTTCTTCTTTAAATTTAACATTTTGGGTTTCATAATAAAGCAATTTGTACAGCTCCGAAATATTAAATTCTGCCACAGCGGATTTAGGATGGTGTGCTTGAAGTTCTATGCTCCTCTTATACCAATGAATTATGCCCAATGCTTGACTCACATATTCGCTGCTATCCCTTTCACTGTCAATTATTATGCTAAAGTCTTCTGATAAACTTTCTGCCCTATCAAATGCTTCATACCATTTGTCCTGCCTTGCTTTGCCTTTCCAATTTCACTTAAAATTTCCATTTCCTCGGATGTAAGCTATTTCCCGATAAATTTCTTCCGTAAATTTTAAACTCGATTACTTCATAACTGTTCTTGTATTTTATAGAGAGCTCGCCTGAGGAATCGTTCCACTCAAAATCAACCGTACTGTCGTTTAAACCTACCCGAAAAGCGTATGCCTCAAACTCATGCCCACCTGAGCCGTCGGTCAATTTAAAAACAATCAATGAGTCCCCTATTAAATCTTCTGTCTTCGTTACTATAGGAATAGCTTTTGGTAATCCTTTTGCTGCGTATCTCGTAATTGCCTTAAAATAGCTTTGTGCCTCCAGTCTGTTGAAATTTTTATCTTTCATTCGAGCTTCTGAAATCGAATTCGAAAAATATCCTACCTCACCTATGATTCCCGGAAGTATTTGGAATGTGTTTCGGAGAACCGATGTACCTTCAGAGTAAATTAAAAAATCACTATAAACGCCGGCGCCGTCTGTGTCTTCAAATTTCATATCAGTGAGCATTTCCTCTAACAAGAGATTCGCAAAATCGATCGATGCCGGATTCTCTGAAGCATCTCCCCAATAATAGACTAATGGAAAATCCAATTCAATGTCATTAAGTGAACCGTTATGGTGTATCGAAATAAACAGATCGCTGTCTGTCTCTTATACACATCTGACGCTGCCGACGAGCGA
>SORU01000031.1 GCA_004402915.1 Fidelibacterota bacterium MT.SAG.2 | reverse complement strand
CGAGCTCAATACCTATGTTCTGCAATGTGTCGACTAAGAAACCTGTCTTACTGATTTCTAAAGTAACAGCGTCGATTTCGGGGTCCTCAATCTAGAGAAGAAGTGTATAATCGCCTACAGAATCCGTCTCTACTGATTCGGAAAAGCCTATCGCTCTGACGAAGGCTCCTTCAACAGGTTGCGTAGTTTCACCATTTACTACCTTACCCGTAATTGTTGCTTCGATTAAAATTGTTTCACAGGCAAACGGAAGAGTAAGAAATAGAAGGAATAATAAGGTCAGTGACCACTTTAGTTTGTTGTTTAAAATGTTGTTTTTCATAACGACGAAATTATAAATTCAATCTATTTATCATAGAATATTATATACAGCATATAGGGATAAGTCAAGATATTTTAAACTGTTGCAGCCGTTAAAGGGTTAACAATAATATTCGAGTAACAGTGATGAAAATATTATTCATACCAGATCTTTTCAGTGATCATGCGTCTGTCAAGACCTCTTCTGGTGATGTCAAGCCTCACCATATCTATGGCTTCGCTGCTATAAAAGATGTTTGCAAAGCCTCTCAGATCAAGTTGGGTCACAGTTGCTCCAATGTGCAAGGCTCCGTAAATTGTCGGAGTTCCATTAGTAGCGTCTATAAGCAATGATTCTCCGCCCGAAGCGATAATCAGTCCGTACCAGGTAGGAGTTCCCCTCATTGTGAATGAGCCGTTGATGGCAAGAACACCATATCCGGTAGAAGATCCCCGCAGGAGGAAATCTCCATTGGAGTAAACGACTATCGGATTGTCTTTGCTGCCCAAGTCATCGTCATTAGATCCTCCATTCGGATAGTCCAGGTCGGCTATTTGGGCATAATATGCAATAAGATCAGCCAGGTTAACAATCGGAGTATCAGTGTTTACTTCGACAATAGGGTTACCTTGAACCCATAGGGAATCGGTGAAAACCGTTGTAAACCGAAGGCTATCATCAGTATTTGATAGGGTTAAACCGGCTAAATTTGTGCCATTGGGATTTTCACCAGAGCCATCCATAAGCATATCGATTCCAATTATCTGAGGCTGTCCGTTGAAATTAAAGAGTGTGCAATCGGATTCGACAGCAATGGAAGCTGTAATTCTTGGAATAAGGATACTCTTACTGATAAATTGGACACGTGTTGTGTGTGATTCATCCTGATAAGTGCCTGTAACTAATATCTGGAGTGTATCAAAATCAAGTGTAGAATCATAGCCGAGAGAGGTTATGGAAGCGTTGTACGAACCGTCAAGAAAATTATTGTTTGTGAAATTTTCATTATTCACGCCTGTTTCGGAGTGAATAGACATAATGTAATTTACCGCTATGTTTGTCACATGCCTTGCGAGAACGGTCTCAGTAAATATAGACGAGTTCAAAGAAGATGCCTCGGATGTTCTATTGATATTTTGGCGTACCATCCCAAAAATCACAATAAATCCCAATACCGCTATTAAAGAGGCTCTACCCATATATCAAACTCTCACTAACTATTTTCTTCAAAATTACCGGGTACATCATAAACTGCATGTTCCTTCAACTCTTATATCGTACAACGTTAGGGTGCTTGGGTAAGCTTTATCGGTTTTTACCACAATTTTGAATTTTAGTTCCAATTCGTGTACTTTATAACCCGCGAGCTTTGAGATATTTTCAAAAACCCTTTCCCAACTATGATTATATTCGTGTCGGGCATATATATATATATCGCTTATCAGCCACGATTCTGCATTCGGACGATCACTTGATTTACGGTACCGAACATATGCAGTCGAACATCTGCTTAAATCTATATGGTCGCGAATTGTAAGGACCACAGTATCAGGAGCGCCGTGCGGAGCCGCTTTTTCGTCAAACGGAAATATGAATGATAATGCGTCATCCGACGTATCAGGAGTTACAAATCCTGACATCTCCCACTGTGCGATATTGATGCTGGAAAATATTCTGGTATATACAATTTCGTCGTCCTGTGCTAAAACAACATTGACAGACAGAACTATACTTGCGATAAATCCAGCTGTAATTTGTATAGATTTATGGTTCATGGCGCAATCTCCTGTTTATTTGTTATTCTGCTACTTATTACAGGCACCGGACCGAAGCACCTAATAGCGGTTGACCGTCTGCATATCCCCATATATAACCGGAACAACCAAAATCGCTATCCTACACTATTATACATAATATAGTGTTAACGAGTCAAAATCAAATATAATTAAAGTCAGACCATAAGTTGTGACCTATGATACATCTGATACGAAAATGTGATTCACGATACAAACTCCAAGCGAATATGCTATATATTGAGTGTAAGTAGAGTAGTTCTACGGGGTAAAAATGAAGATTATAAGTGAAATTGAGGGAAGCGAAGGAATTATTATTCCTTGACTTATAGCTCAGAGACTCTTATAATCAACTAACATTGAGATATAGTGTGTTACTTGGGAATCAAAAGATGATTTTCAATCCGCTATAATAGTCTCAATCTTTAATAAGGAGATTAACAATGGGACAACAGCAATTACTGCTTATCGTACTTGGAACTATCATAGTTGGAGTAGCGGTTGTGGTGGGAATTAACATGTTCACGACCGGCGCCATAAATGCCGAACGTGACGCTTTGTTACAAGATGTCAATAATATTGCGTCTTCAGCTGCAGCATACTGGCGTAAGCCGGCAGCGCTTGGCGGCGGTGCGAGAACCTTTGATGGCATTATATCCGTCACGACATTCGGAGCGGCCGATTCAAATGCAAATGGAGAATTCGTTTTGACAGGGGCTGGAGAATTCGGTTTTACGGTTACAGCCACTGGAGGGAATGAAGGTGTTGAAATAGTTGCTACAATAACTCAGAATGGGGTTTCGGGAACTCCTACGATAACAATGCCATAAAATTTTAAAGATAATTTAATTTAAAGTTTTATGAGGTAAAATAATTCAATTCACGGGCGGCATTTATCAGCAGCAGCCGCCCAATGTGAATCGAAGAAAATGAACTACAGAGAAGTATCGATGCATATAAAAGCATTGTCATTATAAGTTATCAGAGAGTAAAATGCTTCGACTGCCTTCAATAAATCCAGACCCATATCAGAAACTTAGTATAAATTCGTGGAAGAGGAGATAGCTAACTTTGGCTCTACGTATCGGAGATGTGCTTGTCAAGCAGGGTATTATAACTGATGAGATTCTCCAGCAAGCATTAGAAATACAATCTAAAGAACCGCCCACATCACGAAGAAGAGTAGGTGAAGTACTGTATGAGGACCTTGGAGTAGACAGACATAAAGTCATTCATTCACTTACTTCTCTCTATGCCATAAAAGAAATTGAAGTTTCGGTAAAGGATTTACCGGAAGAACAGATAGAATTTATTCAGGGATTCCTCGAAAACCTTTCGGATGACACACGCACTGCGATGATCCGCGCGAAAATGATACCTCTTAATTTTGACAGTAAAAACGGAGAGGGGCTTCTTACCCTCATAGCTGCAGACCCTACCGATCCAAGCCTACAAGGCATTGTGGAGCAATTGAATTATCGCAACTATGAAATTGCATACACAAAACAAGAATCTGTTGAAGAATTAATCAATAAAATTCTCTCCGGCATTAATGAATTTCTTGAAATACTCGATGAGATCGATTATGAGGATGATCATGAATTAAAAGAAGAAGATGTCGATGAGGCGGCGCTCGATGCCGAAATAAATCAGAGTGCGCTTACGGCGCTGGTCGAGGGAGTATTGATCGAAGCTGTAAGACAGGATGTAAGTGATATTCATATCATACCTTCTTCTACTACTACGACCGATTTTGTTTTCCGACAGGATGGAAAACTTGGCATATGGCACACACAGAAAGGGGTCAAACCTGAAGCGATTGTGGCGGTATTTAAAGATAAAACAAGGAATGTCGACAGGTTCGAGAGAGATATTGCCCAGGACGGTTTTATCCAAAGGAAAGTAGATGATTATTTAATAAGATATCGTGTTTCCATCATTCCAATTGTCGGAAAGGAATTTGACCGAAAATTTGAAAGTGTTGTAATCAGAATCCTTGATGACAGAAAAGTAATCTCCGATCTCAGGCTACTTGGTTTACAAACTAAAGCAATGGAGGATTTTGAAAAATCGATCGCCAAACCTTCCGGCATTATTATTGTAACGGGTCCGACCGGCAGCGGGAAGAGTACGACGCTTATTGCCGCGCTTTATGCGGTAATAACCCCGGAAGTCTGTGTGTTGACCGTGGAAGAGCCTGTTGAATATCTGATCAAGGGCGCGAGGCAGTTGAAGATCAGCGATAAGATGAACTTCGATCTTGCTATGAGGGCGATACTTAGGCATGATCCCGATATTGTGCTCGTCGGTGAGATAAGAGATAAAAAGACTGCCGAGATAGCAATTAAATTGGCAAATACGGGGCATTTGACGTTCTCAACTCTGCATACGAATGATGCACCGAGCGCCGTTTCAAGGCTTTATAAAATGGGAGTGGAACCTTTTCTCATCGCTTACTCGGTCAATATAATAATGGCTCAACGACTTGTGAGAAGATTATGCAAAGTGTGCAGGGTACCAGCAGAACCGAAAGACGCTGATTTTGCTCTAAATATAGGATTTACGAAGGAAGAACTCGAAAAAATAACTATTTACAAGCCGGTAGGATGCAGCGAGTGCAGGAACGGATATAAAGGACGAGCGGCAATAATGGAAGCCCTTTATTTTACGCCAAGGATCCGGGAGATAATTATAGAATCAGGCGTGGAAATAAACGAAAAAGCGATCCTTGAAGAAGCAGTAAAGAATGGCATGTTGACTCTTCGCGCTTCCGGGAGAGCACGTATAGAGGAGGGTCTGACCTCTGTGGAAGAAATAGCAGCAATAACAGTCGAGGATTGATAGAGACTCATGGGTCGAGCAGAATTATTATTAGTATTAGGCGCCTTAGCCATATTCGGCAGGTTCTCTTTGATAGTAAATAATGCGTTGCTGGAAAACAGCACGCGCGTTCTCCAAAGTGAGTTTGAGATAACCGGAATATCAATTCTTCAGGAAACAATAAGCGAAGTAGGATTAAAGGCATTTGATAAAGCATCGGTCGGTAGAATCCCAGCCTCCGTACCGAGTGATTTTACTGCAGCTTCAAGTCTCGGACCTGAAACAGGCGAAACAGATTCGAGCATGTATAATGACATTGACGACTATAACGGGCTTACCACGACAGGTATAACAATTGCAGGGATGACCTACACCATAACAACAGAAGTCGGATATGTTTCGATAACGGATCTTGTTACGTTGTCATCAACACTTTCAACGATGAAACGAATGAATCTGACGCTGACAAGTGATTATTTGTCAAATGATCTGAACCTGAGTTATGTTTACTCATACATAAGGGAGTAATAGATGCCGGATATAGAATTAGCGGGTTCGTTTATTATAGGAGGCATGCTTCTGCTTTCCATATTAAGCTTGAATGCCGATATAATGCAGACTGCTACAATGAATAACCTCGGCACCAACGCCCAGCAGAACGTTACTAACATTGTGAGCATTTTAGAGTATGACTTTAGAAAGATCGGGTATCGTGTCCCGTCGGGCATCGATGCTATCACAGATATGACGGATAGTACCATAGACTTTAAAGCAGATGTAGATAATGACGGTACGTTTGACAGCGTAGGTTATTTTCTCGGACCTACTTCCGAAACGAGTGAAACAGAGAATCCCAATGACAGATACCTATATAGAAGGGTAAACGGCACAGCAAATGACGTTGCGCTCGGTATAACAAGTTGGACTTTAATTTACTATGATATTTCCGGGAATGTAACCATTGAAAAGGCAAATGTACGATCCATCCGAATCAGTTTTACCGTTGAGACGATAATACCCTTTGACACCACATACGGCTCAGCTCGATGGGAAGGAAGATTTACACCGAAAAACTTATAGAGGAAAATATTTTGGCAAACAACAACTCGGGAAACGGAAAAGCAATAACAGAAAAGGATAAAAAGGGCGACCAGTCCATAAGCGTCTGGTCGCAGCACACCGGTTCGTTAATATACTTTCAAAAACCACCATTGCTATTAGCGCATTTCCCGCTTGATATTGCGGAAAAATTCTTGGCTATGGGTTTTGACGAGCAATATGATCTTCATGATGATATAATGAAGGAGGGACAGATTGGGAAGGACATGTTTCTTCTTTGTGAGGGAGAAGTAGCGATCTACAGTCAGGGAGTAAAGATGGCTACACTTGAAAAAGGTGATGTATTCGGGGAGTTAATCCTTTTCAGGAATCATTATAGGATCGCTTCGGTCAAGGTAGAGAAATCGGCTCGTTTGTTACGTTATTCGAGGGAAATACTGAAAGATTTCTTTGCAAGACACGGGCATAAAATCTTTGATTTTTATATGATGAATCTTATGGAGATATTAAGAAGAAAGCTGATTGCAACAAATAGAAAAGTTGTGGCGTTAGAACAGCAACTGCTTAAAAAGTAGCGTTCTTAATTACATAACAGAAGTTTCGGAAGAGACGATTGTCAGTCCTACCATAACTATCATAATGATCATGGTCACCATCAGATCAATAAGAGTCACAACCTTTTCCATTCTATAGCTGGTTTCAGTTTCGTAATAGTTTGCTAACTGTAGCGCGTTGGATCTCAAGGCGCCTGATTCTGCACCTGAGCGAAATCGGGATAAAGCGGTTTTCGTAAATACCCCCGTTGCTTCCATCGCCTCGACTATGCCCTTTCCTTCGCCGAGCATAAGGGGGATACCGACCTCTATCATTTGTTTTTCAATATATCTGTTTCTGCACGCTTGCGACGCAACTTTAATGACCTCAATATTTTCACCGGACCCGCTATAGAGCGAATAAAAGACCCTTGCAAATATCTCAATGCTCATTTTATGTAGGAGGTCGCCAATAACCGGTATTCTTATAATGTACTTATCTTTCATTAAAGCCCCGTTAGGAGTGCGGACATACATCACCAAACCGACAACCGGTATAACAATGAGTGCAAGGATAATCATCCAATTCGCCTGAAGAAAATTGCTGAAATCCATTGTGGTCCTCGTCATAGGAGGAAGTGTTTTCCCCATTTTAAGAAAGATACCGGCTGTTTCGGGAAAGATTACCATCACGTAGTATCCTACAACTAATCCTATAACAAAAAGAGTAATGAAGGGAGTTACTAAGGCTTTCTTCATAGATTTTTTGAAATCTTCGTCTCTTTGCATAAATTTGGCAGTACTGTCATACACTTCTGCCATATTACCGCTTGTTGAAGCAACTGCTAACATAAATGCGGGGAATTTTCCGAAAACATCTTCGTGTTTTCCGAAGACTTCCGAACCCTCTTTACCTTCCTTGAGGTCTTTGCTTATCTCTTTAATTACTTCACGCATTCTTTTATTAGTCGTATCTTCTGCTAATAGGTCTAATATTTCATCGTAAGCCAAATTCTCATGAAGCAGGTCAGCGCATAATCGGATCCAAGATGCTATTTCAGCGGAGGGAACTCCTCCTTTGAAGTCCAAAAATTTCTTTTGAACCTTGAGTACTTTAAAACCAAGCTTTTCAAGCGCAGCCTGAAGCTCTTCTTTGCTGTAGGCTTTTTGTTCCCCGGTTTGGATTTCCTGTGAGCCGCGCCGGGCACGGTAGATAAAGTTGACTTTTTGTTGAATATTTTGGATTTTCAGTCTTCTTCTTTGACCGATAGCTTCGATACTCTTTTTAGCTGCCTTTTTATTGTCCGCTTCAACTGTCCCTTGAATGAGCTTGCCTCTGATATCTTTACCTGTATAACGAAATATTTCCATTAATTATCTGCTTATTTTTTCGGAAATTAAAAAGAGTTGCTGTAGTCGCATCATTCAGATTCCTTTAGTAAAGAATCAGGGTTATTTTATCCTGAGTAAACAGGATAAAATTTGTTAAGCATATTAAAACGCCGCATTAGTCAAAAAGTCTCCATCAGTGTATGTCGCAATAAACCTCATTACCTTTGAATATAATATACCGAAAGAAAATCTAAGTCAAGATTAAATATTTTAGTGAAATATTAATTGTGTAAGTTATTAAAAGCATGTAATTTACATCAACATACAGTTTGTATTTTACAGAGAATTCCATATATTATTCGGAAACGTGCGCAAAACAGCAAAATCATATTACGATATTGTTATGCAGACAGCTGATTCACTAACTTTAAATATCAATTTATTAGGAGTCATATGGATTTATCTCAAGTAGAAGCAGCCAAGGAAATCTTAAAACCTCTAATTTCTCAAGTTCCTGATACACTATATGGTCTTGAGAGGATGGTTCATATAGGCAAAGTGGTCACAGAATTAGAAGTAGAGAATAAAATGGCATTAAAAAATATCATTGATAGCATAATTTTAAGAATGCCGGAAATTGATGCGTCTGATATTGATATGGGTTCTTCAGGCTGCCGAGGCAAGGTTTGGTATAGGGTACAAGGAGCAAAAAATCCCGATCCTGAAGCGGGCGAATATTCTGAAGCAGAAACGGATTTCATGCTACTGAGTATAATTATGGAGAAACAGCAGGAATATCTCTGGAAGGAGAGGAATGTTGATTTTTCTTATGTTGTCGGCAGCGGAGAAAATGAACATCGTTTAAGAGGTGATATGTATTTCGATCTTGGGCATATCGCATTGAACATGAGACTAATCGGTTCCGAGATCCGTCCATTTGCGGGATTTAATTTTCATCCTGAAATTGCCAAAGCCTTAAGCCTCAAGTATGTAAAACAAGGTTTGGTCCTCGTTACGGGCATAACCGGCTCGGGTAAAAGCTCTACTCTTGATTCCATAATCGACGCAAACAATCGCAGCGTTGATGCTCATATGGTAATACTCGGCAGTCCGATAGAGCAAGTTCATCCTTCGATACGATGTATAGTCAGGCATAGGGAAATCGGGGCAGATGTAATGTCATTCAAAGAAGGAGCAATTCAAGCGTTGAGGCAAGATCCCGATATAATTGTTATCGGAGAGATGAGAGACCCTGAAACAATCATAACAGGTCTTGAGATTACCGACTCCGGGCATAAAGTCTTTTCGACCCTACACACGTCTTCCGCTGTGGAAAGCATAGACCGAATCATCGGCGAGGTACCGGCAGAAGTGCAAGGAAGGGTCAGAGAAAGATTAGCGGAAGTTCTTACGGTAGTCATCTCACAAAAACTTGTAAAAACTTTGGACGGGAAAAGGGCATTGGCAAAAGAAGTTCTGATGGTGACACCTTCAATAAGGGCTGCGATAAAAAATAATAATCTTGATGAGATATATCAGATGCTGCAGCAGGGTGCAAAATTGGGAATGGTCACTATGGAGCAGGATCTGAAGCGTTTACTTGAAGAGAAGAAAATATCTTATGAAGAAGCGCTGAATAACGCAAATCTTAAAAAACGATTTAAGGAATTAGTGCAGTTTTCTGCCTGATATTTTTTTATGGCCGCTAAACAAATCTTCTGCATATATCTTGATGTTAAACGGGAATTAAAAACCGTTTTCGCGACTCTGTCCGGCGGAGTTATTAAGGTTGAAAGCTTCGACCATACAATGATGGTAACCTCTTTGAAGCAACAAGTAGATGAGTTTGAGGATGTACCGGAAGGTGAGCCGCAAATCGAAGATGCAGATGATGTTTTCGGAGTAGCCGATGAGCAAATCGAAGTATCAGATGAAGCGCTATTCGGTGACACCGATACTGAATCAGATGAAGTTGAAATGGTCGATGATGAAGATTCTGTTGATGATGGTGAACTGACAAACGAAGATGTCCTTCTTTCACTCATACAACGAGTGGATGCCCCAAAATTCGATTTTGCGATCAACATCCCGGCTACGCTATTATCGGTTTTTCATCTGAGAGAAAATTATGACAAGCTCAAACCCAAGGTACGGGAAGCAGAGATAAGGGCGACAGTAAGAAAGAGGCTTGATAAAGATATACCGGATGACCATATTTCTCATATACCTGCCGTTGGAGAAGGGGCTATATCTTTTTCCTACGAAGGAAATATACCTTTACTATCTGCAATTGATGAAATCACACCTCATCTCGAAGTAAGACCTAAGTTTAGTATTGCGATTCCGGACGAAATATCCATACTGAATCTCATCCGCTTGAACGAAAAACCTGAAGAAGAAGATTATATCGCTGTTATTGATATGGAAGAGACAACTACGAGGCTTCTCATCACGAAGGGTGGAGAAATTGTCCATATTCCACCTCCTATTCAAGCCGGTACAGAGACTCCGGAAGTCATGGGCACTATATATAGTAAGATTCTCTATGAACAGGATATGGGTAATATGCCGGATTTCAATAAAATTATCCTCACCGGTGAATCGAGAGACGTTAACGCACAGGAATTTTTGAGTGAGAAGTTCGCCGGTGTTACTGTCGAATATCTCACTATCCGCTCAGATAAAATCGAGCTGCCCGATGAATTGGTAGAAGACCTGCCGGAATATGCTGTTCCGCTTGGAATGGCGATCCGGGCGTTGATTCCAAAGGATGAGCATATATTAAAATTGAATATGCTGCCGGCTTATGTTGCTGCCAGACAACGGGCGTTGAAGCTGGATTGGCACGGCATGATAGCATTGGCATTGATATTTATAGTTCCCTTCGTAATCAATTGGCAGGATAAGAAACAGGCAGCTCTGAAAATAGTAAAAACACAACGCTTCATTCATTTAACTACATCTATAGCGGACCTCGAGTGGGCGGAACCATTATTGGACAGTATAGCCTACAATATGGGGTTGGCTGTGGAAAATATGACCTTAATAGATTCTTTAGCGAAGGGCACAATGAGATTTTCAGTAACTCTCAATGAGATAAACGGAGCGATAAAAGATGTCAATAATATTTGGCTCACAAAATTATCATCAAGGGGAGATGATATAGAAATTTCGGGGTTTAGCCTTTATAGAAACAGAATTCATAGATTGGCTGCAGAATTCGTCGGAGCGAATATTCAGAGCGTGACACCGGCACGTATACGGGACAAACAGGTATATCGTTTCCAGATGGTTCTAAATAAAGTCGTGGCTGACGATTCACTCTTCAATCCGGTAGTTGTTATCCCGGAACCTGAACCCGAAATTCAACCGGAAGTCATTCCCGAAGTCGTCATTGAAGAAACGATAGAAGAAGAAATATTTGTTGATATACCTGTTGATACGTTTGAAATTGATACGGTTCTGTTTGAAACATTCTATGTGGATACCATTGAATATCCTCAATATGCAGTGATGGATCTGCCTTATGGAATGATAATGCCTGATACTTTTTATGGCGAATTGGTTACAGTAGCAATACCTCCCGATTTTGAAAAGGAGTTGGACCCTCTGTTTGCTGAAGAAGAATTATATGATACTGTTATTGTCGCTGATGAACTGTCATTGATCGATCCGGATACTATGGCTTTAAAGGCATTCGATTACTTTGAAAATTCGACGTTTATTCAGGTTACTAAATCCAATTTACCTCTCCTCTATAGCGAAGCTTATGGACTTTACATCAATTCTGATTATCAATCCGCTCTTGATATTTTTTTGGCAATAGCCGATGCAAGATTGGATGATTCGCTGACTGACAATGCTCAGTATTGGGTAGGGGAATGCCTTTTAGGGCTTGATATGCCTGAACAGGCAATTATCGCGCTTGTAAATTTATTTGAATTTTTTCCGACATCGAATAAAATTGAACCGGCACAATTACTGCTCGGAAAGGCATATTCCGGAGTCGGTAGGAATGATGAGTCGGAAAAAGTTCTAAATTTACTACTCAGTTCGAATCCCAAAGGTGAGTTTGCGGATAAAGCACAACTTTTGCTAAATACACTTCATAATCAGGAATAATTTTATGTCTTACGCCATTCGAAATACATTAGTACTTTTTGCAGTATTGTTGCTGTTATTGGGAGGAGGATGGGGTTGGTTAAATTTCCAATATGGAGATACTCTCTCAAAACTCGACGCTCAACTTGAGATAAAAGAGGCTCGTGTCATTCATCTGGAAACTATACTTGCTGACTATGATTATATGCAGGATAAATTAACTACGACGCTCCAGAGATGGGAATTTTATCCTAAAGTCCTGCTTCAAGAAAACTCCATCCACGAAACATATAGGTATCTGGAGTCCATTTCAAGTCGAAGAGCATCATTTGATTATGAATTCAAACTTTCGTCGATTGAGAACAAGGGCGATATTGTCTATGCTAATTACCAATTAAAAGGAATAGGGCGATACAGTAATATCTATCGTTTTATTCAATATCTCGAAAATAGTAAACCGCTGTATAAGATAGAATCGCTCAAAATTAGCCGACCATCCGGAAGTCAATCATCACAAGGAGATGTAGATGTAACCTTAAAATTTAAGGGCATGTTCGCATCAGATGAAAAGGCTGATCTTACGAGAGAAGGGAATCAATTTGAATTGGCAAGCGCTAATTATAGCAGCGGATATGACCCGTTTAAGCCATTTATATTGAATATTCTTCCTCCAAACACAGAGAATTTGCTTGAAATCGAAAGAGCGAAGGTGATAGCCATTATGAAAGGCGTGGCGTATATTCAGGGTAGATCGGGGGAGATGAAAACGATGAGAGTGGGCGATAGGGTGTATCTTGGAGTTTTGGAAAAAATTGATTTGAGAAAAAGGGAAGTTGTTTTCACCATGAATAGAGGAGGTATTTTCGAAAAGAAAACTTTGCGGCTCGAAAATTAATACTCAAAAGAAAGATCGAGATGATAACGGTAAGAATAAATAAGAAGTTTTTAAGAAGATTAAAAATCCTCAGTAGTATTATCGTTTATACCGGATTATGTCTCTTGATGATAGTAGGAGTTTTAAATGCTCAGCGGGGTGGAGTTCCTTCCCAATTACGAGGTGGAGAGGGTGCAAATGTAGCTTTCCCCCCTACTACCACATTTTCCCAAGCGATACAAATATTAAGCCAGATTTCGAGAGATGTGGAAGGAAAGGTAATAATCGATCCCACAAATCAGCAAGGACCAATAAATGTATCAGTTCCGTCGCTCAATTGGAAGAGGGCTCTCGAGATGATCCTTAGGGCAAACGGATTGGAATTTGTCGAAAGAGCTACGTACTACGAGATACGCCCTTCCGGTTCAGGTGTTGCCTTGCCTTCAGGACCTGCGCTGCCGCTTGAGGGAGAACTTACAATAGATTCCCGACAAGTTGAAATATCAGCAATATTTTTTCAAGGTGATAGAGGAAGTATAGCGGAAGCGGGGATCGACTGGTCGATATTTTCGACAGGAAACGTCAACTTTGATGTAAGCTCAGTTGCTGCTACAAGCGTCACTCAGGAATTTTTAGCAGCGTCAATTGATTATACAGCGGAATCGGGAGCCTCGACTCTTACCACTCTCGGAATACTCAGAGCATTTGAAGCGCTTAACATCGGAACTATTATATCCAAACCTTCAATAACGGTGTTGGACGGCACTGAAGGAATGATTCAGGTAGGACAATCTTTTTCCATTAAACAAAGAGATTTCGCGGGAAATACGACAGATAAATTTTTTGAAGTCGGAACAATTCTGCGAGTGACGCCGCGAATAGTCAGAGATAGGGATATAACCTTTATTCATCTTGAACTGTATGTTGAAAAAAGCGCCGCCTTCCCTGATCCTGTGAGCACAAGAATTGATAAACAGACCGCCTCAACGCAAGTGATATTGCTTGACGGTGAACAAACGGCGATAGCAGGACTCTTTACAGATGAAATTCAATCAGTTCGAAAAGGAATACCTATACTTAAAGACCTCCCCTGGTGGTTCTTCGGACTACGGTTTTTAACGGGTTTTTCATCTGTAGATAAATCCGAAGGTGAATTAATCATCATTATCAAGGCAGATTTGGTACCGTCCATCACAGAGAGAATTGAACGGAGAAAAGCTGAAATAGATGAGATCTTGGATGCTCAACGGAATAAGTTCAAAGAAGACTTAAAAAAACTTCCTTCAAATTAAAAGCTCATACGCATTGACCTTTAAAATCAGCCGGTTGGACTTTGTATGATAAAGTTTGAGTCGGTGTCCAAGAATTATGGCGGTTATACAGCACTTCGAGAATTAAACTTAGAAATTCCCGCTGGAACACTATATGGTTATTTAGGACCTAATGGCGCCGGAAAAACAACTACGATCAAAATGCTTGCAGGCTTATTAAAACCTTCATCAGGAAGCGTTTATATAAATGATATCAACATTCATGAAGAGCCGTTGCTCGCTAAACCGATGTTCGGTTATGTCCCGGATAAACCGTATCTATATGATAAATTGACTGCCGACGAACTTATGCATTTCATTGGAGGAATATACGGATTGACTAAGGAGGAGATTCGTTCAAACTCAGAATATCTCTTTGATTATTTCGGAATTACTCCTTGGAGAGCAAAGCTTGCTGAAGAATATTCGCAGGGAATGAAACAAAAACTTTTGATAGCCGCTGCTTTTATTCACGAACCTGAAGTCTTTGTGATCGATGAGCCTATGGTAGGGCTTGATCCGAAAAATATAAATAAACTTAAAACTTTTTTGAAGGAAAAAGCCGAATCGGGTGTTACCATTTTTCTCTCAACCCACAGTTTACATGTGGCGGAAGAATTGTGTGACAGAATTGGTATCCTTAATGAAGGTGTGTTGATCTTTGAAGGTACATTAGATGAATTGCGAAGAGATGCTAAAAGTGACGGAGAGAGCTTGGAAGAGCTATTTTTAAAACTTACCGCCGAAGAACAATTGAACAAATAAGAAACCCTTGTGAATCCAATCAGTTGAGAGAATTTCTTAATATTAAATTTATCAGTATGTTCCGAATTGGAAACGGATGGAAAGCCGGCTCCATCTTTATGGAAATTGCAACTACATTCGTATTTGCTGCGTTTGCCTACGGAGCGTATGCCGCCATCAAGATCACCATTACTTTTATGTTGGAGAGTGTTCATCTTCCGGTGATATTTTTGCACAGTCTGCTTGCAACAGGATTATTTGCGCTGTTTGTGATGACGGCTGTCGGAAACTCAGTAACCGCTTTTTCAGCTTTCTTCAGATCGGAGGAATTGGAGTATCTGTTCACTCTTCCATTGGATGCCAAGAAAATATTCATATTCAAGTTTGCCGAAAATTTCTTTAGAAGTTCTACGCCTATGTTCCTGCTTGGCGGTGCGGCGCTATTGGCATATGGAAGATATTTTGATCTGAGCATATATGAATATTTACTAATAATTATCGGGATAGTAATTCCCTTTATTTTTACGGCGGCTGGTTTAGGAACACTGATTCTCTATCTGATTGTGCGAATCTCTATTCTATTCTCGCCGAAATTAATAATCACTACTGCAATTTTGCTTACGCTGATCGGATCAGGCTTATATTTTCAATCAGTGCATCCGGTCGATCAAGTTCAGGAGATTATAAAATATTATCCGAATTTTCAGGATCATCCGACTATTGCTCAAGCGAAAGTGGGAGAGGTTGCGTATGTTCCGAGCACATGGGTTGCAAGCGCATTATTCAGCATAGTAGATGGCAACATCGCCTCGGCTTTCAACAATATTGCAGTCTTGATTTTGTCTTGTATTGTATTGGTAGCAATTCTTTACAACGTGTCGGGTAGAGGATATTACAAGCTCTGGCTTGATACTCAGGGAAAAGAATGGCTCATCAAAAAACCGAATAATTCAACACAACCCACGTTTTTGATAAATCTAAATTTGCCTTTTACCAAAAGGGTCGAAGCATTTTTAAAACGTGATTTTTTGATGTTCATCAGAGACCCGAGTCAGTGGGGACATATGATCCTTTTTTTAGTACTCTTACTAATATTTATCGCAAATATGAGTGGATTGACTCTTTATATATCCGATCCGGTCAGAATGACTATTCTGTTTATCTCAAACTATATATTCGGAGGATTTTTTCTCGTTTCATTGGCTGTCAGGTTTGTTTTTCCACTTATGAGCCAGGAAGGTCAGGCATTCTGGATGATAAAATCAGCGCCGTTATCAATGAGGTTTATGCTCAGCTATAAAGGTATAATTTCCTGTGTAATACTCCTCTCAATCGGATTACCGTTATTAGGGATCACTTCTGATGCTTTAAGCACAAGTAAAGATCTCCAGATGATAACCCTTACGTTTACGATATTAGCCACGCTGATTACAACTCTGCTCTCTCTTGCCACAGGCGCTTGGTTTGCAAATTTGAAAGAGAAGAGCGCTATCAGGGCAGCTTCATCAAGAGGAGCGACAGTTGCATTTCTGGTCACAATGTTTTATTTAGTAGGGGGAAGTGCGCTATTATCGGTGATTTCATTAAATATTTTCAAATTAACGATAGATGGTGAACCGTACGAACCGAATAGTTCATTATTATTATTGGGTGTGTTCGGAATAATAAGTATAATTATAGCGGTATTGAGCGTGATCATCAGTAAGAAAGCCTTAGAGCGGGAGGAAGTCTATGCGAGATAGGAGAAAAACAGGGAAAGAAATAATTCATTTTTCGACATTGTCGATAGTTTTGTTATTGCTGTTCAGCTCATGCAGTTCTACAACTCTTCTGTTTGAAAATACAATGGTCACATTTGACAAGGAACAATATGCAGTATCAGATAAGTATATTTGCACTATAGAAGGCCAATTGATTAATTCGAAGGGTGAATATGTGGCTGAAAAGAGTATTGCTGCTGCATCGACTGATTATAAGAATTTGAGATCTACCATCAGTAAGACAGGTTTCTTAGTCGACACATTGCAGAACATAGGTATTGAGCTCG
>SORU01000030.1 GCA_004402915.1 Fidelibacterota bacterium MT.SAG.2 | reverse complement strand
CTCGTCGGCAGCGTCAGATGTGTATAAGAGACAGAGATATGTATGACCTGACTGACGGCTTGAGAGAGTATTTCGATGTGAAAGATGATGAAGGAGTTCTAATAGTAAATGTCATTGAGGATAGTCCGGCAGAAAAGGCGGGATTTAAGAGCGGAGATATTATTGTTAAGGTAGATAAAAGAGTGATCGAAGATTCCGATGATCTGCGGAAAGCTATCTCAAAACATGAACCGGATGAAAAAGTCAAGATAGAATATATCCGTAACAAGAAGAAATCATCTAAGACCGTTAAGCTCGGCGAGAGAAAAGATTTTAATGACTTCAATATCCGTATTTTTCGGGACAGACATTTTTCACCGCGAGGGAATTTCCATTTCGATTCAGATAAGATGAAGATGAAAGAATTGCATATTGAGATGGATAGACTGAGCAGGGAAATAAGAATAGATCTCGAAGACAGTATGGAAGGCTTAGAAAGAGAATTAATTAAGGTAAAAGAGAAATTGAATTCCGTTCAAACTTTTATCTAAAAGTTTTAATCAAATAAAATATTAATAACCCCGGTTGATGTTTCAGCCGGGGTTATTGTTTATACCTGAAAAAAATGGTTTGAAGAGAGGAGTGTGGAAGTTTACATTTACACTTCAGATGAAACTGAGAATCATATTATTTCTAACGACTGTTTTCCTTATTGAGGGGGAAAATCTTTATGCCCAGCAATATCAGTGGCCTACGAACGCAAGCCGGGCTATTACTTCTACTTTCAGTGAATTCCGTCCGGGACACTTCCATTCAGGAATCGACATAAAAACCTGGAACAGAGAGGGTTACAGAATATTCGCTGTTGAGGATGGGTATATTTCCAGAATCAAGGTATCGCCCTATGGATATGGAAAGGTTATTTATCAAAAACTCTCTGATGGGAATACGGCAGTCTATGCTCATTTGAAGGGATTTAATGAAGAGATCGAAAAAGTGATCCGCAATGAACAGAGGAAGCGGGACAAATACCGGGTTGATTTGCATTTCAAAGCAGGAAAATATCCGGTAAAGAGGGGTGATGTGATAGGTATAAGCGGTAAAACGGGAACGAAACATCCGCATCTTCATTTCGAAATACGCGATGCGGAGAATAATCCGATGAATCCATTATTGTTCGGGTTTAAGATAAAAGACGCTATAAGACCCACACCGGTAAAAATAGCCTTTATCCCGTTAGAACACGGCGCAGAAGTGGATGGTGGATTCACAGAGAAAACATACCGGCTTCATCGTGTAGGAAGATACACGTTTGAAATAGAAGACACCGTACAGATTTTCGGAATGGTCGGGCTCGCTCTTTCGGCGTACGATATGGCAAACGACGTTCCCAATAAATATGGAATTAACTCCTTTCGGTTGAAAATTGACAGGGTGGAATATTTTAAGGCTAGTTATGAGACGTTTTCGTTTAGTGATACACGCCAGATCGAGGTGGATAGGGAATATAGACTCTGGCGAAAGGGGAGGGGACTTTTTCATTCTCTCTACATCAAAAAGTATAACACAATGCCGTTCTATAGTCATCGTTCCAATGGAGTTTTGAACAGCAGCGTAATGCCGGGGGCGCATTCATTTGAAATTGAGGTTTCTGATTATTACGGAAACAGATCGACGGTAAAGGGAGTATTTGTCTATGATCAATCCCGTCCGATGCTTTATACCATTATCGGTACAAGCGCCGATGAAATGTTTCTAAGTTTCAGCGGAGACGGCATTCCTTTATCGAAGGTAGAACTTTCAGGCTATATTCCCGGAAAAGGATACTTAAAAATCGGCGAAAAAAAATCACTGAATAATCAAAATAGCATTGCGTTCAGTCTATCAAGGCATTTGCCGGAATTTACCCATATCAGGGCAAAAGGATATAGTATGCTCGGTGCATCAGTCCCGAATACATATTTAAAGTTAAGGGAAGATAAAGAATTTAAAAACGGGAAAAGCTTTAAGTATGAATACTATGATGATCATCTTGTTATAATTTACGAACACTCAGAAATGATAAACGATATTATATCGTTAAGGATAAAGCGTGAAGACAATGAAGAAACGAGCCTAATGGTCAATCGCACGGGAGCTTATAAGTATCAGGCATCAATTCCTTTGATTGTTCTAACTCAACCTATTATCATACGAGCTCTGTCCTATGAAACCGGTGAGCTGTTGTTCGAGGAAAAATTGGAATTAAGTCATATTTCTCAGGAATCCGGTGGGATGCTTTTATCCAAAGATGGAAATTTCATGGCACAATTTGATGAAAAATCTTTATATACTGACTACTTCGGGGAAGTTATAATAAATGAAAATGCAACGTACAATGATGGAGATAATGATATAATTTCCTCAGTGTATCAGATTTCACCTGCTTATCAGCCGATGAAAGAGGTAGTAAAGATACTGCTTCGATATCCAAAAAATGCTGAAGATAAAGAGAAACTCGGAATATACTACCATGACTCCAAAAAGGGCTGGGTCTTCCTGAAGAATGAGCATGACACAACGATGGGAGTGCTCTCTACCAAGGTATTGAGTCTTGAGAGTTTCGCCGTTTTGAAAGACAGTAAACCGCCAAAAATTGAACGTCTTAACATTGTCGATGGAGCAGTGATCGAGCAATCTGAATTCACAATCTCAGTTAAAATAAGCGATAATTTGTCGGGAATCGAAGATGAACGGTCAATAATCATGGAGCTGGACGGCAAAAATTTGATTTTCGAATGGCATCCGGCAAGCAAGACTGCATCATACGAAAGCATAGTTCCGTTAGAAAAAGGCAAGCATAAATTATTGATATCAGTCATCGATAACGCAAATAACAGATCAGTTAAAATAAGAAATTTTATCATTCGGTAAGAAGCCATGAATCGATGCAGAATGCGAAGTATAATTTCATCTTGCTTAACATTTCTGTTGCTCTTTAATAATGCACAAGCAGAACCACCCCGGGAATCAGATAAGTTGAAGATCTTAATTGTCGGTGACAGTATAACCGCGGGGATGTATTTTCTGAATTTAAGCAACAGATCTGCTTCTCAAGGATGGGCTTCACAGCTATTACTTGTATTAGGAATCGAACCGAATGTTCCCGGATTTAAGAATTTTTATCCAACCGATAATTTGGAGCTTACAAAAAAGGGTTTCGGTTTTTGGGGAATCAGAAACATCAAGGAGCTATTGCCAAATTTGTTCGTTCATGTCGAGCCAGTCTCAGGTCAACAGATTTCGGCCATTCCCGGACAAACAATGAATGAAGCATTAAATCAATCATCAAAAAACCACAGTAAAAGATCCGCCTCCTGGATATTCGGGAGACTGATGCTCAATGATAATGAAAGTTATGTCGGATCTATTGAAAAATCAGATATTACATACGATTGGATTATAGTATGGTTAGGGTCAAACGATCTGTTGTCCTCGTTCGGAATCATCGGAGATGCATTTCCGCCGGAAGCAGCTGAGTTTAAAGCCGATTATCAACTGTTAATAAAGAAGCTGAGCGCCAAATTTAAAAGTAAGAGTGATAGAAAACATCTTTTACTGCTTACACTTCCGGACGTAACAAAGTTACCAATGCTCGTTCCTCTGCCTGAGGGCGCAATTGACGTAGACGGTAATTCCTTTCGCGAAGGTACAAAGACAAATTCATTTTTATCAGAATATCGTGAAAAAAGGTTCGAATCCTCTGAAGTGTTCAGACCAGAAGTGTTGAGAGACATTCAGGAAAGAGTGAAATCATATAATGGCGCGATAAGAGAAGTGGCTGAAGAATTCGGAGGAGCCATAGTAGATATCTACGCCCTTTTGAAGAATCTTGAAAATTCTATGGAGTATATATCATCCCCCTATTCGTATTTTTCGCCTGACCTGCACCATCCGTCATTTAAATTACATTCGTTAATTATGAAGGAAGTGTTGAAAATGATGGAAGAAAATTCAGACGAGAAATTGCCGGTCGATCAAGAGAGAGCTGAGAATATTGAACAAATTTTACCCTCTGCCGCAGAGCTCACTCCGTCGGAACGTAAAAGGGCAAATTCATTGATGAGAACAAATTTACTTATGATGCAAGATAGCAGGTTCCCGCCTCGACCTGCTTATAGAACGGCGATAGAAACGGGTGTACGATCTCTGAATGAATTTACTCCTCTGATAGCCTTCAGCGGAGGAATCGGTTTCAGTTCGGTTCCTATCGCGTCAGGTTGGGTATCGAGATTTGTGGTAAGCTCAAGATTAGGATTGAACTACGGCGCTAAGAGAAAGACTAATGAGAATATCGATTTTTCCGTAGGTTACGCGATAGAACCTCAGGGGAGATGGGATTGGCGACGTTTTGAATTGGGTCTGAGTGTTTCTGCTCATAAAGGATGGGGTTTGTATTCCAAAATTGAATGGCGTCAAATTTATTTTAAAACAACAAATTTATTCACTTCCGATATGGCGATTGAAGGTGGTATCAGGTTAGGAAAATTATGGGGAAGAACGGGTCATAACGGCAATTGAGACGCGAATCAATCACTTTATATCATTGTAAACAGATTCAACTTTCTTCTGTAGCTCTTCCAACGTGCCGTCGTTCGGAATAGTAAAATCCGCCTTCTTAGATTTTTCTTCGTCAGAGAGCTGATAAGAGATTCGTTTTAAAGCTTCTTCCTTGCTGAATCGTCCTGAAGCAACGATACGATCGATTCTGACTTCCAAAGGAGCAGTGACCGTAATTATGTAGTCTACTGTGTATAGCAGCTCGCCCTCGAAAAGCAGTGCCGCATCAACCGCTATCAGATCGTTTGTCATGGAATGATCAATGATCTTATTTTGAATTGCGTCCCTTATGAAGGGGTGCGTAATTTGGTTGAGAAGAGCCACGGAATCATCATCTTTGAACGCAGCTTCCGCGAGATGTTTGAAAGATACTTCTCCCCATTCGTCCAGAACATTCGAGCCGAACGATTCAACAATTTTATTTTTAAGTTTGGGTTCAATAGAATAAAGAGTTTTAGCAACCTTATCCGCTTCAATGATCTTAACTCCGAGTTTTTCTAATATATTACAAACTGAAGATTTTCCGCTACCCATTCCTCCGGTGACACCGATGATAATCATAATTCAGTTATCCAACTTGGAAAATTCACCGAGAATTCGGTCAAATACGCTATCGGGTCCGCCATCGCTGGAGACGGTTCGCAGGAGTCCTTTGTTCTTGTAAAAGTCGATGAGAGGTTCGGTTTGCTCAAAATATACTGATAAGCGGTTTCTGACAGTCTCGGGCTTATCATCATCTCGTTGATTTAGCTCGCTGCCGCACACATCACAAATACCGGCTACATCCGGTTGTTTTGAAATCGTGTTATAAACACTATCGCAATTGGGGCACGACCACCGCGATGATAGTCGATTTACTACCTCATCTTCAAGTATTTCAATATTTACGACATGATCGAGCGCCAAATTTCTATCGCTCAGAATTATATCGAAACCTTCAGATTGAGGAATAGTTCTGGGAAAACCATCGAAGATGAAACTTGAATTATTTTCCTCCTCATTGAGTATAGATTCGACCATATTAAGAATAATTCCATCCGGAACCAGTTCGCCTTTTCCCATATACTTATCTGCCAGAATGCCTAACTCTGTACCTGAAGAAATGTGTTCACGAAGTATTACACCTGTTGAAATATGAGGAATATTAAATTTGTCCTTTAATAAATTTGCCTGAGTTCCCTTACCTGAACCCGGTGGTCCGAGCAGTATTATTCTTTTCAGTGTTTATCCTATTCTTAAAGTAGAATACCGGCTATGGTGGCTGTCATCCATGATGCAAGAGCTCCTCCAAACATCGCTTTGAGACCTATTTTTGCTAAATCAGAACGTCTTCCGGGGGCAATTGCGGCAATTCCGCCTATCTGAATCCCAATGGATGAAAAATTGGCAAATCCACAAAGAGCATAAGTTGCAATTGTTATAGAGCGGACAGAGAGATCACCCGCGCTAATATGATTGCCGAGTTGAGCGTACGCCACGAACTCGTTCAAAGCGATCTTTACGCCGAGCAAATTGCCGACCTTATCTGCTTCCTGCCAGACAACTCCCATGCTCCATGCAAGCGGTCTAAAGAGAAAACCAAAGAGCGTTTTCAAAGAACCCGGGAAAATACCTGAGTACTCGCCTGTAACAGGTGAAAAACCGCCGCCGCCCGAATACGCCTGATAAGTCCCTCCTAACAAGTTACCGTCAATTATCCCATCTAAAAAGTTAAAGATCAAATCCAACAATCCTATAAGAGCTATAAAAGCTAGAAGCATGGCGCCTACATTTACTGCTAATTTAAGACCGTCCGTCACTCCGGCAGTAGCAGCATCGAGTAAATTGCTTGCTTTTTTTGTTTGTGGAATGTCCACATCCCCCGCAGTTTCGGAATGTTCCGTTTCGGGGAATATGATCTTAGCTATGACCAACGCAGCAGGAGCGGACATTACGCTCGCCGCAATGAGATGGCCGGGATCTACTCCCATCCGAATATATCCTGCGAGCACACCGCCCGCAATAGTTGCAAATCCGCCTATCATTACAGCTCCGAGTTCTGAGATGGTCATACCGTTCAGAAACGGTTTTATCAATAATGGTGATTCAGTTTGTCCGACAAATACGTTGGCGCTCACTGAAAGCGTTTCTGCTCCACTTGTTCCCATCGTCCATCTCATGAACTTTGCCATCGTATTCACAATGATCTGCATAACTCCAATGTGATATAGTATGGACAAAAAAGCGGCGAAGAATATAATTGTTGGGAGTACCCCGAACGCAAATTGGAATCCGAACGTATCCATATATTTTGGATCTACAATCTTGCCGAAAAGAAATGAGGAACCATAATCGGAAAGCTTTAAAAATGTGTTAACTTTACCGGACAACGCCGAAAAAACTGCCCTTCCGTCAATATTATTTGTAAGAAGGTATACCCAGCCTGTAACTAAAAAGGTCGAAATTAGATATTTTTGATATTCAGTTTTCTTCAGGAAGCGTAGTATAATAATCGCAACAAATAGAATCCCTAAAGTGATGTTGACTAAACCGAATCGAGCCAATTTGTATAACAAAAATGCATATATAGCTGAACCTAAAAAGATCATTCCGGCATGTTTCACCTGAGAACTTCTATCAGGTTTTTCGTTTATATCGTTTTTGAAGATGTACATCAGTATCAAAGAGACGAAAATGAACATTCCGGAAAATGAAACATAAATTGTCATATCCCAAATCTGGATCGGTTTTCCGAGAATAATAGAGGCAAAGAGCAATTGCAGGGCAAGCCCCCAATATATAATTCTAAGCTTGATTTGATTTTTGTTATTTGACATCAGGAAAGCAATACCCAAAAAGACCAATAATCCGAACAGGCTTATAAATTTCATTCTATTCTCCTACGTTAGAGGTGAATCGCTACATCTCTTGAGCGGGTGGCTCATAGCATTTCCGGCAGCGAGCTTCGTAAGCTTCGGTAGCGCCTATTACAACTTTTTCAGTTTGGTCCGTCAACCGTTGTGTTTTATTTGCAGGATTGCCGCATACCATGCAAACGGCAAGTATTTTGTCCACATACTCCGCAATAGCCATAATTTGCGGCATCGGTTCGTAAGGAACTCCCCTGAAATCTTGATCTAAACCGGCTACAATCACCCGTTTACCGCTGTTGGCAAGTTCTTCGATGACCTTGACTATTCCTCTGCCGAAAAACTGTACCTCATCTATTCCGAGCACATCCGCATCAGGCGTGGATTCCAGTATCTCAGAAGCATTCTTCACAGCAACGGAGGGGATCTTCCATTCGCTGTGTGAGACCAAATGATCGGCGCTGTAACGGTCATCGATTGCAGGCTTAAAGATAGCTACTTTCTGTTTTGCAATTTGCGCTCTACGGAGTCTTCGAATGAGCTCTTCCGTTTTGCCGCTAAACATACTTCCACAAATGACTTCAATGTAGCCTTGTCCTATTTGCGCATGGTGCATATTATTTTCCTGGTTTTACACTCTTTTATTTTCGTTCGTTTAAGAGAGAGGCCACCTTGGTTTTAAGCAGGTCGACAGCAACGTTATTGTAGCCGCCTCCCGGAATAATTATATCAGCATAAGCTTTCGTGGCTTCTACAAACTGATTGTGCATCGGTCGAACACTCTCCTGATATTGCTTAATTACAGATTCTATATCACGACCCCTTTCTTTCGTATCTCTATTCAGGCGCCTGATAAAACGAGTGTCCGAGGGCGTGTCAATGTAAACTTTGATATCCATAAGCGCCCTGATGCCGGGGTCAAAGAGGGTAAGGATTCCTTCAAGTATTATCACAATATGATCTTTGATAACTCTTCTTCTTTTCTTCCGGGTGTGTGTCTTATAGTTATATACAGGAACTTTTACAAGTCTTCCCTCCATCAGTTCCTGTATCTGGATACGCATCAGTTCAAAGTCAAAAGCGCTTGGGTGATCATAATTACGATTATTTCGATCATCAAGCGGAATATCAGATTGATCTCGATAATAAGAGTCCTGCTCAATTATGGCTACTTGTTCTGAACCTAATTCATCATATATTCTTCTTGATACCAAAGTCTTGCCTGAACCCGTTCCTCCCGCAATTCCGATCAGAAGAGGTCTGTTCTGCGCTTTATCTTTCATTAGTAGAAATTAGCTGAGAATTATCAAACGGATAAGGCAGAAGGACAGATAATTTACGTTCCACGAAATTCATTTTAAGATCTGATAGATAAACCGGAATATCTTTTGTGTAATCCCATAATAACTGTCTGCAAGCGCCGCAAGGGGAAGCGCCGGGAGTTGATACCACAGCAATAGATTCGAAATCAGTTTCACCTTCGCTGAGCGCCTTGACAAGCGCAACTCGCTCCGCGCAGATGGTAAGTCCATAGGACGATGATTCCACATTTGAGCCTGTATACACTTTCCCCGAGCTACACAGAATGGCAGCGCCAACCTTGAAGTTTGAATAAGGCGCGTGAGCATTTTCTCTCGCTTTCAGGGCAATATTTATTAGCTCTTTAGTTTCCATTATCTGCTTAATATCAGAAATTTCATCCCGGTTAATTTAATAAACAGCGGTTTAATTGAGAAAGAAAAAGCGAATGAAGCGAAAATAAATATTTTACGTTTTGAGACTGAAATAATAGCTATGAGTTATTCTCCGTATATGAATGCAGGATCTTTTAAATATTCATCTAATGTTTGACCTTTATTATCTTTCGGAGATACAGATGGATTCGGTATACCCCATTCGATGCCGATCTTAGAATCATTCCAGAGTAGCGTGCGTTCAGAAGATGGTGAATAGTATGCGGTGCATTTATACTGAATCTCGGTTCTATCAGCCATAGAGAGAAATGCATGCCCGAATCCTTCGGGCAGATAAAGCAATTGATTGTTTTCTTCGGATAAAATGGTTTTAACATATTTACCGAAAGTAGGTGATCCGACTCTTAGGTCTACGGCAACATCTAAAATCTTACCGACAGTGCATCTTACAAGTTTTCCTATAGGAGCAGTCATATCCTGATAGTGGATTCCTCTTATGACGCCGTTTCTTGAAAGAGAATGATTTTCCTGGACGTAATTTACCGGGATGCCGAGTTCTTCAAACGCCTCTTTATGAAATGATTCCATAAAAAAGCCCCTATCGTCTTCAAATCTTACGGTTTCGATAAGCAAGACTTCAGGTATTGCTGTTTCTATAAGCGTGACTTGCAATTATAACCTCCTTATGGAAGTTAAGGCAAAATATGATTGAAGTTCAATAATTTAAGCATTAAAAAAGGGCGTGATACCTTGTATATGGGCTATTTTATAATCACGCCCCTAAATTTCGAGTAATCTTTTTGCTAATAGTTTACCGCGTCCATGATTAGTTATCGGCTTGAGAGCAAAAAACTTTAAAGAATGACTCAGTGCCAGTCCATCATCATAAACAGGGTATTAAGTGATTCAGCTAGGGTAGGGTGCGCATAGACAGCATCTTTTAGAACCGTATATGGAATTTCTCCCATCATCGCAGTTTGAATTATCGACATGATTTCTCCACCTTCCATGCCAAGCACGGCGCAACCAAGTATCAAGTTTGTATCAAGGTCCACTATTGCCTTCATTAGTCCTTTCGACTCATTCGTTTCAAGGGCGCGAGCTACATATGTCATAGGTATTTTTGCTACCTTATAGTTGTAACCGCTTGCCTTCGCCTCAGTTTCCGTAATGCCTACTCTGCCGAGCTGCGGGTCCATGAAAACGACATACGGAACCTGGCGATCTTTAGTGGACACGTCTTTACCTTCTAAGAGATTAGAACGGATTATCCTGAAGTCATCATAAGCGATGTGAGTAAATTGTTCTCCGCCTTTTATGTCTCCAAGGGCAAATACGCCGGGAACGTTCGTCTCAAGTTTTTCATTTACGACAATGTAGCCTCTATCATCTGTATCAATACCGGCGGACTCGAGATTTAACTTGTCAGCATTTGATCTCCTTCCCACTGCTACAAGCAGATGAGAGCCTGAAACCGTGACAGATTCGGCATCAGTTCTATATGTCAGGCTAATTCCGCCATCGTTATTTTTAATAGCGGTTGCTTCCGCATTGAGAATCACGTTAATATTTTCATCTTTAAGAATATTGAGCACTTCTTCCGCAATATCTGAATCTTCCCGCGCTAAGAGCTGGCTTCCTCTTTGGACGATAGTTACTCTGCTTCCGAACCGACGAAACATCTGTCCGAATTCGATACCTATGTAGCCGCCGCCGAGAACGATCAGGTGTTCGGGAACTTTATCGAGCTCCATAATCGAAGTAGAGGTTAAGTATTGAACATCATCAATTCCTTCAATCTCGGGGATGTAAGTTCTACAGCCGGCATTAATGAAAATTTTGTCCGAACTTATTTCTTTCCGTCCACCATCGTTCAAGTTTATTTCAACACTGTCCGGAGATGTGAATTTCGCTTCACCCATTATCAGATCCAATGTCTCGAGATTTTGAAATTTATTGATGATGCCGTTTCGAAAATCCTCTACGATTTTCTGCTTATTATTCCGGATAGTTTTCATATCTACATCAACCATGGTAGCGTTAACACCATATTCAGCCGCCCTACCCACCATGTGAGCCATTCTCGCACTCGAAACCATAGTTTTGGTCGGAGTACATCCGTAATTAACGCATGATCCTCCGACATTCTCTTTTTCAATCAGAGCCACTCTGAAATTAGCTCGAACCAAAGCCTCGGCAAGCGGTTTAGCCGCTTGACCGGAACCGATTATAATAGTGTCGTATTGTTCAATCATTCTATCTCTCCAACTATTTTTATAGTAATAAGATACAAATTACAGTGAAGATATAACCTAAAATGTAAGCAAGAATAGATCTGATAAGCTTTTATTGATAAAATTAATTGTGTTGATAATATAAATAAAAAACTCAAATCCGGTCATTTTTGTGTCAAGCTGACACTGAAACGGCAAATATTGACCATTATTACCATTTTTACAAGGAATGTAAAAATTCATAAGTTCAATAATATTAAATATATACTAAAAATATCATATTTTGGCATAAATATTGCACCTAAATTCAGTATAAGATTTGTTTAAGATGCAATGCAGAGCGATTAAAAACTAAAAGACCTCAACAACAGCTACAATGCTCCGTCAGAGAACATTATTAGCCTATAATAGAGTATACTGACGGAGCACTTCCCATTTCATAACTAATGGTTCTATTAATATAAGTGTAAATATCTAAAATCAAAGAGATTATTGGCTAAGAGTAAATTTCCCGAAAATAGATATCTTGGGTGGGCATAAAGAATTTCAGCATAATACAGGTAAAACATGTCCTGGAAATCTTGGTCTCGAATTTGTCACTAAATTGCGAAGTAATCTTAAGATGAGGAAACCCCAATGAACCAAGTAACAACTGCAAATATAAGTAAGCTTATAATCGAATCTATCTGATCAACTTGTGGAGACGGGCGGAATCGAACCGCCGTCCGAGAGAGAGTCAACGTCATCTTCTACATGCTTAGTCCTTCATTTGATTCTCGCAGGTCCCACTCCGAAGGACTGGATTAGAGCACTGCTATTTTGCTCACCCGAAGGTTAAGATTTCATTTCATTCCCGCAAACGAAAAATGAAACTATCCTGCCATTATCGTCGCTCCGGACATCGCCCGACAGGTAGGGCAATGAGGGAACGGACAGCCTATTTAGGCTGCCAGCGCGTAATCGTAATCTGCACTTATATTTAGTGCCCGGTTTGATAACGCGGAACCGAAACAGCCGCGGCATGCGTACGACACCCACTTCAATCCCGTCGAAGCCATGTCGTCCCCAAAATTCAAAGATCTTTTATATCCTTCATACGATTATGTTAAGCAGCGAGTTTGATTAAATCAACCGATTCTGAAAATAAAATAGGGAGGAAATCTATTCCGGTATTCCGAATGTCATCTTAACCGCAGTTAGGAGAGTTTTCTCCGTATCATGGAAGTACTCGTCAGAGATAGCGATCTCCGTCAGAGCTTGAACTAAATTATCACGCATTTCACTGTCGAGTCCGGTAATCGCAGCCATGCTCTTTTGGCCATAACGCATACCTTCAGTTAAGCTTAGGTTAGTAAAATATCCCATCTCTTTCATAATTTCTTCTTCAGTGAAGCCATATCGATCAAGGACTTCAAATAATTTTGTAAGCTCCCTTTGGTCTATCATCTCATCCACTCCCATCATGGCAAAACAAACTCCGATAAAAGCGCTACGAGGGCTGATCCCAAGTATATCATCCATCTATTTCCTCCTTAAACCCGTGAAAATATTGCTTTAACTTAAAATGTAATTTAAATTCGCCGACTAAAGTTTACAAGTCGTATTATGCCATATTCGAATATCCGCATAGCTGAAATATTACAGTATTAGAATTCAACTCTCTTGATTATGATTTGAACCAGAGCGATATTTTACGTTGATCACAATGAGAACCGTCAAATCTTATATAAAAATGAAGTTGTTACTCTCGTCAGCTGCATTATCACTACTGTTCACTCTCGATATAGTCTCTATACAGGCACAGGAGGAAATTCCGGAATCAACATATGTTGACCTGACAATTGTGACCTACAATATTCATCATGGAGAGGGGGTGGACGAACTATACAGCGCGATACGGATCGCCCGAACCTTGGAGCAATACAAGCCTGATCTGGTTGCTCTGCAAGAAGTGGATATGGGTACCAATAGAACGGAAGGGGATCTTCAAGTAGAGATAATTGCAAATCATCTCGGGATGTTCCATGTCTTCGGCAAAACGATAGATTATCTTGGCGGTGAGTATGGAAACGCAATATTAAGCAAATATCCGATAATATCGACGCAAAATACGGATATATCTCCAGAAATCACTTCCGAAAGGAGGGGGTTGCTTAGGGTTACGATCGATATCGGGTTCAGGACGTTGAAATTTTACTCAACTCATTTCGGTATAATGGATGAGGAACAGTATTATCATTCTAAGCGTCTTGGGAAGGTGTTCAAACTTATGATGAATAAAGAACCCGTAATATTCTGCGGAGATTTAAACGCAGAGCAGTACAGCCCTCAACTGACGTTACTAATGAATCAATTTGTAGATATTGGAACACGCTTCCGTACTACTGCCAATACTTACCCAACACCGCTTATGAGCCGTAGAATAGATTATATTTTGATAAATAAGCACGTAACACCTTTTTATTATTCAGTTCCGGTCGATACTCTTTCCGTGATTGCGTCCGACCATCTGCCTGTTGTGGCAAAAGTTCGTATCACACCCTGATACACCAAGCCCCCAACCGTTTAGATCGGGGGCTTCCACCGCATTCGTTTTCATATATCTGAACACTCACATAGTGAGCTTAGTTGATCTTTATTTCGATTTCCTTCTTGAGAGATTCTTTATTCTTTGAAACCGTTATCTCAAGGATCCCATCTGAAAACTTGGCGCTTATCTTCTTCTGATCAACACCGTCGCCGAGACGAAACGACCTTCTGAAAGCTCCGTATCTCCGCTCCTGTCGCCTTGAATCTGATGAGTTATCCTCTCCGGCATATTTTTTCTCACCCTCAACGGAAAGTAGTCCACCTTCGAGTGACAGCTTTACATCATCTTTTTTCACGCCCGGCAGTTCAAAAGATATCGTATAATCCTTTTCGCTCTCAGTAACGTCAACTCTGGGATCAAAGCTGAAATAATTTTGGCGCGTGAACGATCCGAAGCTATCATCGAAAATCGTGTTGAATAACATGTTCGGTCTATATTTGATTAAATTCATTTTGTTCTCCTTTTTCAATCGTTTTCTTTTATTTAGTTTATTTTTCGTTTTCAAGTTAAACAGATGCACCTTGCGTGCCAAACGCGATAAACTATTGATAATATAAGATATATAGGAAATATGAATACCGGTTAGTATGACAAATAGACATGACAAGAAAGCATAATCTGCCTATATGGCATATAATCTAATCTTTGTTCTGATTAACCGTCAGGCTTAATTCATTACTTGATTATATTAATAACTGCATTTATCTTAAGAGACTTCAAAAAGCAGCGATAAAAAATCTATGGAGTGGAGATTGTATAGAACAAGATTAAAGAGTGTCGGATTGCTTTGCATAACGATTTTACTTCTTACCGTTATTGCTAACGGGCAAAAAACTGTAGGGTTATCAGTTAAGTTCACTCCTGAAGCGCCCGACAGTTTTGAAACCGCATCTCTAACTCTCACGGATGAGGAATTCAGCATAAGTATTAAAGACTTAAATGGAACGGTTGTGTACTTCGAACGTTTCAACTTCACTAATATGGATATAGAGACCATCGAAGATCTGGTCCAGAAAGTTTCGAACAAACTCCCTGATGTTTTTGATATTGATTTCAGCAGGGGTACCCCGATTTATGTTTTAAATCCCAATAAGGGTAATATTAAAAGAAGTCCATTTGTACCGTTTCAATTTTTTAACAACAGGATATACGAAAAAGCTCATAAAATGCCCGGCTCTTTAAGTATCGGAAGTTCTTTTTATAATAATGATGGATTCGGAGATACAGGTCATTTCAAGTTTGGATATAATGTAGATTACGAGATCTTTCAGTTGGGAAGACGTATGAGTATCTTTTTGGTTACCGGAATGCAGTTTAATTCCGATGAGCCGGATACAGTTTCCGAAAGCAGAGCGATAACAATTCCTAAGGATCTGCATTTTGATTTAGGCGGTCATTTAGAACTAAAATTCGATCGGATCAATATCGGTCCGGCAGTGTATTTAGACTGGAGCGTTAAAAATTTTGCAGTTTGGACAGACGCCTCGAACACTGCTGCCATAGAAGTAAAAGATACATTCTATCGGTTAAAATTGGGAGGTAGAGCAAGCCTACCTGTCTCGGTTGTTGGAACTAAAGGAAGTTTTGTCATAGAATATTTGGTTACCACGTTCAACTTGCCGTCGGCAATAGAAATTCCCGATACTTCCCCAGGATTGAATCTCGATACTGTTTCAGGCAGCATAATAAGGGGGGAATTCCCCGTGCTCGGCAGCAGGATAACGCTTGGAATAGAATATATCGACCTTCCATCCGATAAGGGATTGGACGATTCGCTTATTGTAGAGGTCTTAGCGAATTTTTCCATAAATGATGTAGCGGCGATTCTGAGGCGCGCATTCAAGATTTAGATTTAAACTCGTATCTCTTAGACATATGTTGCTAAATTAACGCTGAATTGTTCTTTCGTCTATTGGAACCTTATAATCAGAAATTGAAAAATCAGGGTTTGTAGCCCAGTTCTCTCATAGTTTCATTAACGGAGACTCCCTTTATCTCTATTTCAGCGACAAGTCTCCTGTGAGGATCGATATTATCACCGGTAAACGAGATGTTCTTACCCTTACAGATCTTGGTATGAGCTTCTTTAGCTTCTATTCCGCCTTTTTCATCTCTCGCCGGAGTAGATACTCCATCAAGGACGAGTATAAATCCTTCCATTTTGCCTTGCTCCCATTTCGGAGCTATCATCAAGGATTTTCCATCTATAACTTCAAGTACTTTCGCTGTTGGCATTAATTCCTCCGTAAAAATTCCATTTAAAAATAGGTTGACTCGGCAAGATAAGCAAATTTTAAATTAAATTGTTCGTTTGTACTCTTTCCTCGAATAGTTCCAAACGGGTTCTCCGCAGTATCTTTTACCTTCCGGGCAGAAGGGTTTAGCGCCTGAAATTTTCCTTAACGTGCAAGGCGGGAGAAGATATTTGCCGACTATAGGATTTATTTCCGAAATTTGGAGCGCCTCTTCAAGCGATGCTTTCCAAATTTCTTCCTGAGCAAGATAGCACAATCTCATTGAGTGCTTATGATGAAGATTTAGCAGATCTGACGATTCGGTAAAACGAATCGGCACAGAGTTAGGCAGCAGATAACTGATGAATTCAGGCGACTCGCCTAACTTTCTCAATTTTGTCATAGAATCCCAACTCTTCTCCATGGTTTCTTTATAGAGTTGCAGCGCTGGTTCGCTTTTCTGTATAAGAACAGGAATAATATAATCCGGTTCATCATCTAAATGGGCGTTGAGAATTGGACGGGACGCCGGAGTCATCCGATGGCGTTGGTTCTGCGAATCGGCAGTATGACTTATCTTTTTTTTGAAAGTATAACTTGCGTGGTGAAGAGCGCGGGTAAGTTTGTCATGAGTCGTCAGATTGAGTTTTTCCCCGAATATGGAATTTTGAGCAGGGTCTATGGAGAGCGCGATAGCTGACTCATCATCCAACTCTCCTTTTGAAATGCCTAATATTTCACGAACGGCATCCGCAATACTCTCCTGATTCCGTATTTTATAGTCTATGAGCAGTGAGGTCTTACCATTTAATTCATCATCAAATTCTCGACGAAATTTTGCAGGATTCCGATCAGGACTGCCGTTAATAAATTGATATTCAGGCAGTTCATCACTTTCAAGGGGTTTTTCCAAAATCATCTCATAATCGGGGTCAATTTTTAAAACCTCATCAGCCATTTTTTGAGCGATTATAGTTTGCTCAAAAGGTGTATCATGCAGCTTGCAGATTCGCAGATAGCGCAGCAGTGTGATAGCGCTGATGGTATGATATAGATAAGTAAATGTAGAGACCGGGAGTACATATCTTGCAATTTCTTGAGTTTTCTTATCTATTTCTTTTTCGTACTTTTCCCTGACCTTTTTCCGTCCGGGAAACCGTAAAAAGTATTCTTCAGAAGTGGCTGAGAACAATAACTTTCGAAGTTTTTCATAAGCGCTCATTTGCATCAACACACCGCTTTCATATATGGAACGACCTCTCGAACTGAAGGGAGGAATAGAATAATTACCCTTTTTTACGGTTACATATCTTTGGCTGACTTGTTCCGAGTTATAAAACGGATGGCTGTGCAGGAACGACCAAACAGCATGCCGAGAGACATTTGCTATCGAAAATTGAAACTGGGCGTGCTGAAACGTAGTGTGATGTCCAGCCTGGAAGAGATCAGAAACGAGCCCTTCATATTTGTGTTTTATTTTATCGTCTTCTATTATGCCTGAACCGGAATAGCAAGTCCGCGCAGCCGTTATTATACTTTTGTAAGGCTCTTTGAACCATCTTGTGATCTTTATTTCAGGTTCGGGAGAATAAAATTTCACATGCTTACTTTCTTCATTTGCTGTTATTGCGCAGATAATCGATGACTACGTTCGACATTGTCCTAACACCGATCTCGAGCGCTCTTTCGTCCGGATTAAAAAAAGCGGTATGGACTCCATATATTTTTCCTTCCGACTCGTTTCTTACTCCAAGATCGAAGTAGAATCCGGGGACTTCATTGGCAAACCATGCAAAATCTTCCGCTCCCATAGTTGGGGTAATAGTATGAACGGAATCGATTCCCGGAGTGTTTTCCAATGAAGGAACGGAGTCAGCGGTCAGTTCAGGATCATTAACAGTGACCGGAGCGCCGCGAGTATAAGAAAATTCGTATTTCGCACCATGCGCAGAAGTGATACCATCTAAAATTTCCTTCATCATCTCCGGTACTTTAGCGTGAGCATCGGGATCAAGTGTCCGGACAGTTCCTTCCAATACGACCTCATCCGCAATTATATTAAAATTT
>SORU01000029.1 GCA_004402915.1 Fidelibacterota bacterium MT.SAG.2 | reverse complement strand
ACACAGCCTTTGTGACTTTCGAAGCTGATAACTTCGATGAATGGATCTTCCCCAAATTTAAAATTTGGCTTCCCTGCTTTGATATGTTAGATCTTCAATTTTAAGATCGTTTCACCTGAACATTCCCCAGTTTGAATCGCCCGTTGGGTATCTAAATAGTAATATAATTATTCGTAGTTGTCAATAGTTAATATGGAAATTCATCGAAAATAATTTTAAAAAGATGAAAAATTGCCTAAAATGCCGCCGAAATTGTTAGTAAGAGCGTGGTGGCAGCGCCGGCAAGCAACGCATAAGGTAATTGTGTCTTAACATGCTCTATATGGTCAGACATTGAAGCGAGACTGGAAATTATTGTGGTGTCCGAAATTGGCGAACAATGATCGCCGAATACACCTCCACCAAGTACGGCAGCTATGGCTAATGGAAGAGCTCCACCTGTTTGGATCACAAGAGGCACTGCTATCGGAATCATGATGGCAAAAGTCCCCCAGGAAGTTCCTGTCGAAAACGAGATAGCAGATGATACGAGAAATAAGATCGGCGGTATAAGAATATAGCTGACAGAAGAACCAACGACTTTTGCCACATAGGTTCCTGTTCCCATTTCATTTGTAAGGTTTCCAATAGCAAAAGCGAGCATCATAATTATTGCCATTGGCATTAATGCTCTGCTTCCTTCAATAAATTTCGAGCTGAGTTCCGGGAGCTTCATGATTCCCTGAACCCTGTAAAGCACCGCTGCCAAAAACACCGCGGTTATAACTGCCAATAAAACAGATTTTGAGCCCGAACCATTCAGCAGATCTCCTTCGCCCGTCACATAAAGACCGACCGGCATCATCAACACCATAGTCGCGATCGGAATAATCATGTTCATCGCTTTGGGTGTTACGCCCTTCACAACTTCAATATTGCCGAGCTCAGAAGTAGATGAGCGATACTTATCTTCATCGTCCGTCAAATCAACGGCTCGAATCTCCGCATCTTTCATCGGACCGATATCTCTCTGAGTGATAATAACGCCGACGACTAAAATCAACGAAAGAATAGCATAGAAATTAAACGGTATGGACTGTACAAAAAGCTTTACGGGAGCCTCAATACCCTGTTCAGCAAGAAGACCGACAATAAATGCTCCCCATGCGTTCAGAGGGATCATGATACACACAGGGGACGATGTACTGTCAACTATGTAAGCAAGCTTTTCTCTTGATATTTTGTGTTTGTCAAAAACAGGTCTGCATACCGTCCCGGTCACAAGACAGGTAATGTTAGTTTCCACAAAAATTACCATTCCGATCGCCCATGCCATTAATCCCGCTGATCGTTTTGAATTAACAAACCCCCTTTTATCAAGCCACTGAACAAATCCCTGTACACCGCCTGAACTTTGAGTAAAATTTATCAACACACCCATAAGCACACTGAATATAATCACGGCGCTGTTCGATTCGCTTTGAAACACATTCAATAATGCCTCTAACGAATCTCCGAATCCTACTATTGGGTTCCATCCAGCAAGAATTGTATAACCCACTAACAATCCTAAGAACAATGAGAGATAAACCTGGCGAGTCCACATTGCGAATCCTATGGCAACAAGTGGCGGCAGTAGTGATGAAAATCCTAATTCGGTCATCGAATCTCCCTGTTATGGTTTGCTAAAATTATCTGTTTTTACTTCGGCATTTAATCGCGCATGTATGCTTCTTTAAGATACAGTTTTGATAATCTAACCGCTGAAGTGTAATTATCAAGTTTTACCGCTTTCTTATACTGTTTTTTTGCTTCCTTTCTCTCTCCCATTTCGTCATACGCCATACCGGTTCTAAGATAAATATATCCTAAATTGAATTTAAATTCGAGTGTGTATAAGTCTGCTAAACCTTTAAACAATTCAAGCGCCTCTTCCGGTTTTCCTTCCCGCCGCAGACTTTCAGCTTGAAGATATTGCACACGGTTTTTCATCTCCATCCGGTATTTATCGGGTAAACCGACAACTAATTTTGGTATCAATTCAAGGTGTTGTCGCGCTTCCTCAATCTCCCCGTTGAGCAATAGTATGTCCGCAAGTTTCCCGTGGAAATACGGGCTTTGGTCAAACTCCTTTGCCAATCCCCTGCTCAACACAAGCGCCTTGGAATATTCGTCCTCGATATAGGCATATATGAACATGAGAAAACTTCGCGCTTCGATCGAAGCATATATTCCGTGTTCTGATACTACAGTAATTTCATCTATTGCCTTTTCCTTACTCGAGCTTATTCCGGCGATATATGAAAGACTGCGGATCATTGGACTTGATATGGCTATAAAATAGTGAAATATACCCAACCCGATTTGGGGATCGATCATCGTGGGGTTGATTCTCATCGCTTCCTGTATTATGGAATATCCCGCGTATCCGTCATAAAACGTATCAATAAAATCATTCTTCGATAGAGCTATACGGGCTTTCAATCCTCTCGCAGCGCCGAGATACACCATGCTGAGGGCATCATCGGGATACATTTTGAGTTGACCCTCAGCGATTATAACAACCCTGTCAAGCTCCTCTCTCATCTCGCCCCAAATATCTTTATCCTCTTTGAACATCCGAAAAGTGAACCAGTCGAGAACCACCTGATAAAAATACCCTGCGGGATGATTTGGATTTAACGCTGTGAATTGCTCAAAAGATTCTCTTGATTCGTCGAATTGGAAGTTATACATCTCACGAATCCCCTGTAATGCTAACTCTTCCGACAGCGGCGCATAACTTTCAGATCGCCTATTTACCTGAGCGATCACAGTCATCTGCAGGGAAACTATCAATATCAGTATAGAAGCTTTCAAATTGTGTTGAATATATTTAGAAGGTTAGATTTTTGCAAGCATACAATTATTCAACAATTTAGCCAACCCAGTTTCCCACTATCCGTCCATGAGTTAAATCTATTCTCTGTTATCCTGAAATTGAACGTTTGAGATCTTTTATTTGAGATAGATTTACTTACGCTGATCCCTCCTTATTACAAACCTTATTCCGTATTCTTCTTCAGTAATTGAAAGAGTTTTATTATCCACAAGATCTGTCTTCAATACCTCTTCCACCAATTCGTCCCGGAATACACCGATCCCTTTCGCAAGAGCTGTCGGCTTCTTTGGAATGACCGCCCAGATCGATCCATCATTCGTAATAGCGTTCTGAAGCCGTTGGAAAAGATGTCTGTAATTAGTTGGTTCCCACAGGCGAACTAAGATCATGTCGACCTTTGAGCCAAGAATTCTTTTTTGCAGCGTCACGCCCTGAGGAGCTTCGAGACTTAATTTCCGAAACAATTTATTGTCACTGTCAATGACCGCTACAGTCTGACCGGGCTTTATGCCGAGTTTATCGGTAAACTCTGACATATCAAGCGCTCAATAAGGATTCAGATTGTTGTGTAAGGAGTTCGGCTCCTGATTCCGTAATATGCATAATATCCTCAAGCCTTACTCCAAGTTCTCCCCGAATATATATACCCGGTTCGTTACTGAAGGTCATTCCTGCTTGAAGTTTCAATTTATTCCCTTTCACGAGATACGGAAACTCATGCCCGTCCATTCCGATCCCATGTCCCAACCGATGTGTGAAAACAGAATAACCTTTCCCAAAGCCCGCTTTAACTATAACCGAGCGCGCGACCTTGTCGACATCTCCGGCTTTTACTCCCGGTTTAGCCTTTTCCAATGCCATGCTTTGCGCTTCCCTGACTGTTGACCAAACTTCTAATTGTCTCTTGGTCGGTTCGCCAAACACTGTCGTCCGGGTGATATCGGACTGATATCCATGAATACTTGTTCCTGTGTCCACCAATACAAGTTTTCCCGAGGAAAGCAGTTCGGGATTTTTCGTTCCGTGCGGGAATGCAGCATTAGGACCGAAGAGAACAAGCGCCCATCCCCGAAGCCCGCGCTTTGCATATTCAGAGGAGAGTACGCCGCTTAATTCTCCTTGCGTCATTCCATTTTTCATCTCTTTGAATGAGAAACGTATTACTTCAAGTGTTACTTTATTTATATACCGTAACAGCTCTATTTCTTTGGTTGTTTTAATGCCCCTACAGCCATTCACGATTCGGTTTGCGGAAACAATTTTAACGTTATTTGAAGCTTTCGAGATCCCCTCCGTCACGAAATATCTGACCGTTTCTTCAACGCCGAGCTTCCCCTTAGAGCTCTTGGTCTTCTTTAGAAAATCCGATATTAGTTCATATGGCGATTCATCCTCCTGCCAAATTCTGATATCTGCGTTCGGCTCAGTTCGCTCTTCCGCCCTGTCTCTTTCGAATGCGGGACAGACCCATATCGGCTCACTGTCAATGGGTAACAGCCAGGCAAACGTCCGTTCCGACCTTCTCCATGTTACCCCCGTAAAATATTTCATTGACGTCCCGCCGGTTAACAGTATCATATCAAGATTATTTTTTGACATCAGACTACGAGCGCGGTCCACCCTCTGATCTAATTCCTCTCTCCCGATCGGCAGAGGGGTATCTGCGGGCGCAGTTTCACTGTTTTGTTTCGACATTGTGAAGGCGGGTTTATGGGTTAATCCCATCCCTACGGCGGCTAACGCAAGTCCGCCGGTCTTGAGAAATTCTCTTCGTACCGGTGGTGTCATCTGCTATCTCCATCTTTTTCATTGATTAATTTATCGAATGTCTTTTCAAGTCTGTCATTACCAAACAGCCGATGAATATCGGCTTCAAACTCTAAAGTCGAGTTTATACTATACTCGTCAAAATTCGTGAGCGCTCTTTTCGCATGGGCAAATGCCTCGGCTGCATTCGGAGATTCAGAACTATTTATATAATCAAACATGCTCTTTTCAAATTCACGAATTATAAATTCGTTTTTCTTTAATTGAATGCCCTTCTTTGAGGGCGTCACGCGAATAACAAAAGTCTCAAAACCAATTCTATGCAATTCTTCGAGCCATTTCAACTGTTGATTGGAGAGCGAATCCGATACTTTGACCTCAGCAAACCTGAAATTACCGTCACGTCTCAACAGCAAATCGGGAGCGCCTCTTCTTTCCGTAGACCGGATAAGCGTTTTAAGAGCTTTAAGGGAGTTCGGTTTCAGAGATTGTAATAGAGTTGCCAATTCTGATTTCTGCCGATTCGATTTCAGGTCTATGCTTGAAAAAGCTTCTCGCCAAACTTTATATGATGTCCGTAATCCTTCATATTCCTTTGTTTGAGAAAAATGAGCGATAACCGCATCCTCAACCTCAGCAAAGTACTCATCAGCGACGTGCCATTCAGACCAACCTTTGGCGGGGTTGAGCTTTCGTTCGAGCGAGATTTTATTCACTTTGATATCAGAAGGAATTTTAGCCATTTCCGATCCTACTCTATATCTTTTCGTATCATTGCGTCAATCGCGGCTATAGTTCCCGGAGCGTTTCCTTCCGCCCGGTTGTTTACTATGGCGTACGCTTTTTTCTTGAGATTTATCGCTTCTTTTGCCAACTCCGCAACGTCCCTTCGCATCGTTTCCATCGGTTTTTTAACTTCATTATATGGGAAAAAATTGTCTACCGCTTGTTTGTACGCAACTCCCAAAGGAGTAAGTATCCGCGCAACGATATGGCTCGCCGTGATACTGCCCTCGATTGCAAGCTGCTCTCCGATAGAGGGCATCTGAGTCCAATGATTGAACACATGCGCGACATTATGAGAAGCGAGCATCTGAAAATATTCCGCGGTCAGAAATTCCCTGTTCCGCACTTCTACGGCATATCGAAAGTCTGTCCGCAGCTGCAAAAGAAAATTGTTTAACTTTTCACTGAATGCCTCTCTCAACCGAGCCGACGCATCACCGCTACCGCTTTGAGTCCTTTGCGAATACTGCGTCTGAAATTGAAATATAAAAGGACCCGTGTGTCCCTGAAAAGAACGTTCATAGGGCGGAAGTACGGCATCGTTGAAAAGATCAGCGTTCAGATAATCTTCATTGACCTCTCCCGCTAACTTCCCGTACCGCTTGTTCTTTGAATATTTCGGAATTGTCAACCGCTCCCACACCTTACTGCAGCATTCGAACCCATTTGGAAGCAGGGAGGCATACCTGCTCAATGTATCGTCATTCGCCGGTCCGTAAAAGGTATGATCGATCCCGACAGTACTGAAATATGGATACTCCGCATATTCCTCAAGACAGGTCTTTTTAAAATTCGATTTGGTGTAAGGACGGTTATAAACAGTTCCCACCCAACCTTCATATGTCCATGTGGAGGTTCCGAATTTAATATATTTCTTGTAATCGGATTCAGTCATTTAGTAAGCTGGTAATATAACTTCAGAACCTTGTCATACGCAATGATACCGGTTGGAATTTAGTCAGAGGATTTACATGCATAGCTTCAGGGTGAGCTGTCTTGTTCAGTTGGATGGGTAATATTGATGCAGCATTGACGCAGTCGATGAGCCTAAGGTTCTCCCTTGTAGCATTCCAAAAGAGTCATAACCATAGCCGATGGCGGGACTTTCGCAAGTCTTGACTACTACTAAATACTAACCTAAAACCTCTTTGGTCAGTTCACCGAGTCCGGATGGATTTTCGGTTACGTGTATGCCCGCATCGCTTAGCGCTTTCATCTTCTCTGCTGCCGTGCCTTTGCCGCCTGCGATGATAGCGCCTGCGTGACCCATACGTTTTCCCGGAGGCGCTGTTTGTCCCGCTATGAATCCGATCACAGGTTTCGTCATCTCCGATTTCACATAATCAGCCGCTTCCTCTTCCGCGCTTCCCCCGATTTCGCCTATCATCACTACCGCGTCCGTATCTTCGTCCGCTTCAAACAGTCTGAGGAGGTCTTTGAACGAGGAACCGATTATCGGATCTCCGCCGATACCGATACACGTTGATTGCCCAAGCCCTTGTTTGGTGAGTTGATCGACCGCTTCGTAAGTCAGCGTCCCGCTCCGGCTGATGACTCCCACACGACCCGGTGTCGCGATGAATCCCGGCATGATACCTATTTTCGCTTCGCCCGGTGTGATTAGTCCGGGACAGTTGGGTCCGATCAATCGCGTCGTTCCGCCTTTCAGGTATTCGTTAACTTTCACCATATCAAGAGTAGGAATCCCCTCGGTGATACAGATAACAAGTTCGACTCCCGCGTTTGCCGATTCCATTATGGCATCGGCAGCAAACGGCGGCGGAACGAAGATCACGGAAGCGTTCGCGCCGGTATTAACAACCGCATCCTCAACAGTGTTATACACGGGAATATCCTCAAAACTTTCGCTGCCCTTTCCGGGTGTTACTCCCGCTACGATAGTGGTGCCGTACTCAACCATTTGTTTTGTGTGGAAAGAACCTTCGCTTCCTGTAATGCCCTGAACTAAAAGTTTGGTATTTTTATCTGCGAGAATACTCATCCGCGCCCCTTATGACTTTGCCAATTCAACGGCTTTTTGCGCGCCTTCACTGAAATTAGAAGCCACGTTAATATCAATCGAAGAGTTCTCAAGAATTTCCCTGCCCTCTTTCGCGTTGGTCCCCTCTAATCGCACAATCAGAGGCACGTCGATTTTGACATTCTTTGCCGCTTCGACCACACCTTTCGCAACTACATCGCATCGAACTATTCCGCCGAATATGTTTATCAAGACCGCCTTTATAGTTTTATCGCTCATAAGGATCTTAAAACCGTTTTCTACAGTCGCGACGTTAGCCGCGCCGCCTACATCGAGGAAATTTGCCGGCTCGCCGCCCGATAGTTTGATAATATCCATTGTTGCCATGGCAAGTCCCGCTCCATTCACCATACAGCCTATATTTCCGTCGAGTTTGATGTAGTTGAGATCAAATTTCGATGCCTCGACTTCGTACGGGTCTTCTTCCGTCAGATCACGCATATCCATGATATTCTTATGCTTATAGAGAGCATTGTCGTCAAAATTCATCTTCGCGTCAAGAGCGATAACCTTATCATCTGCCGTGATGACAAGCGGGTTAATTTCCACCAATGAACTGTCATTCGCTTCATACGCTTTAAGAAGCTTAGAGAAAAACCGGGTCGCCTCCTTGAAAGCATCTCCTTTCAAACCCAATCCGAAAGCGAGTTTCCGCAGCTGAAACGGTTGAATGCCAACCGATGGCTCGATATGTTCTTTCATGATCGCATCGGGATTTTCGGCGGCAACTTTTTCTATTTCCACGCCGCCTTCCTTGCTTGCCATCAAAACAAGCTGACCAGTAACCCGGTCGAGCACGATTCCGAAATATAGTTCCTGAGCGATGTCAATTCCTTCTTCGATGAGAACCTTTTGTACTTCCTTCCCTTCAGCTCCCGTTTGATGAGTGACAAGATTCATACCAAGGATATTTCCTGCATGTTCTTCGGCTTCATCTGCATTTGCGGCAAGCTTTACTCCGCCGCCTTTTCCTCTGCCGCCCGCGTGAATTTGCGCTTTTACGATAACCGTGCCTCCTAATTCTTCGGCTATCTTCCGCGCCTTCTCTTTGGTCGAAGCAACTCCTCCGCGTGGTACGGGAACGCCGTATTCTCTAAGTATTTCTTTCGCCTGGTATTCATGAATTTTCATAATGTTATACTCGTCCCGCTTTTGCCCTCAAGGGCATTTGCTATATCATTAACGGAGCAGATGATCGCCTTTGCCCCGCCTTCTTCCAAAAAGTTCAGCGCCGCTTCTATTTTCGGTCCCATAGAGCCGAGAGGGAAGTGCCCTACCTCCAAATATCTCTGCGCATCTTCTGCCTTTAGTTCACTGAGAAGTTCCTGTCCCGGTGTATTAAAATTCAGATAGACTCCCTCAACGGCTGTTGCCATAAGCAGAGTTGAGGCTCCAACCTCCTTGCCGAGAATCGCCGAAGCAAAATCTTTATCAATTACCGCGTCAACTCCCTCGAGTTTTCCCTCTTTATCTTTCCAGACGGGAATACCTCCACCACCCGCAGCAATGACTACCATCCCGATATCCACAAGATGTTTTATCACATCGGCGTCAATTATCTCCAAAGGAACGGGAGAAGCGACTACCCGGCGATACTTACCATGAGAATTTTCAGACATCTTCCAGCCACGTTCGTTTCTGAATTTTATCGCTTCCCATTCGTCATAATTCGGTCCGATCGGCTTTGTAGGATCAGCGAACGCAGAATCATCCGGATCAACAAGAACCTGAGTTACCAGCGCAACCACGGGATTGTCCTGTTTGGCAACTTTAAGAGCGTTCATCAGAGTCTGCTGCAGCATGTAGCCCATCGTACCTTCCGTCTCCGCCACGCATACGCCGAGAGGATTTACAGGTACCACATTACTTGCCATCTCCGCTCTAATTAACGCGTCGCCCACTTGCGGTCCATTACCGTGTGTAAGAACCACGTCATATCCGTTTTGAATACACTTTACAACACCCTCAAGACTTTTACGGCTATTCTCAAATTGTTCGGCAATAGTCCCTCTCTGCCCCGATGATATTATCGCGTTACCGCCGAGTGCAATAACTACAAGTTTTGACCGTCTATCGCTCATATATCTTTTAGTATTTCCTTTATATCGATGTCGCCGATTTCCTCAAGTTCATACGTTACACGCACGACCGGTTTTTGTATCTTAATAAGTTTGGTTAGGTCTATCGGTGTGCCTATTATTACCACATCACAATCCACAGCATTTATAGTTTCTTCGAGATCTCTTATCTGCTGCTCTCCGTAACCCATTGCAGGCAAAAGAATTCCTATATCCGGATAAGAATCGAAAATATCTTTGATGGTTCCGACGGCATACTCCCTCGGGTCCACAAGTTCGTCCGCGCCCGCTTCTTCCGCAGCTACCACTCCGGCTCCGTATTTCATTCCGCCGTGAGTAAGAGTCGGCCCGTCTTCTACTACCAATACGCGCTTGTCTTTTATCAAAGCAGGATCATCCGCTGTCACGGGAGAATTCGCTTCTATTATCGTTGCGCCCGGATTGACAGACTTAATGTTTTTGCGAACTGTCTCAATATCATCTCTATCGGCAGTATTGACCTTGTTGATTATCACAACATCTGCCATCCGAAGGCATGTGGCTCCCGGATAATATGTCAATTCATGACCTGCTCGATGCGGATCGGCGACAACGAACATTATATCGGGTTTATAGAACGGCATATCGTTATTCCCGCCGTCCCAGATTATCACATCGGCTTCTTCCTCCGCCTTTCTGAGGATAGCCTCATAATCGACTCCGGCGTATACGACGTTTCCTCTCGCAATGTGCGGTTCGTACTCTTCCCGTTCCTCAATAGTGACCTGATGTTTATCTAAATCATCATAATTTGCGAACCGCTGTACTGTCTGCGCTGCCAAATCTCCGTAAGGCATCGGATGTCTTATTACTGCAACTTTTTTACCCATCTCTTTGAGCACTTCGGCTACTTTTCTGGTCGTCTGACTTTTACCGGAACCTGTGCGAACAGCGCAGATCGCTACGACAGGTTTGGTAGATTTTACCATCGTCTGCTCCGATCCCATTAGACTGAATTGAGCACCGGAAGCATTCACTCTTGAAGACATATTCATTATATATTGATTCGAGACATCGCTGTAGGCGAAAATCACCTGATCTATATTCTCTTCTTTGATCAATTTGTCCAGATCCGCTTCGTCATAGATCGGAATTCCATCAGGATATAATTCCCCCGCAAGAGAGGGCGGATACAGGCGACCGTCTATATTCGGGATCTGTGTCGCAGTGAATGCGACTACCTCATATTTATCATCATCTCTAAAAACCGTGTTAAAATTATGGAAGTCTCTGCCTGCCGCTCCCATGATCAAAGTTCTAATCCGATCTCCCATAATTCTAAACTCCTATTCTCCTACTTTTATAATCCACAAAATTAAAAACGCAATTCACAAGGGAAATTATTCCCACGTGATAAAATAATTTCAGTTTCGGAAGAAACTTTTAAAGTTTTTCAGAAACGGACTTGGCTTGCTGGAATAACAGCAAATAATCTGCGCCGCCGGCTTTTGAATCGGTTCCGGACATATTAAAACCGCCGAATGGATGAACTCCCACTAATGCGCCCGTACATTTTCTATTACGGTACAGGTTTCCTACGTGAAATTCTCGAACCGATTTTTCCCATTTATCGTTATTGTCGGTGTAAACGGCTCCTGTAAGTCCAAAGATCGTATCATTTGCGATATCAAGAGCGTCATCAAAATCTTTAGCTTTGAGCACCGCAAGCACAGGTCCGAATATCTCCTCCTGAGCTAACCGCGCTCCTCTGTCAATTCCGTCAAATATTGTCGGCTTGTAATAATATCCGTTTCCTTCCCCTCGTTCACCGCCAATGAGGAGTTCGCCTTCCTCTTTCCCTATTTCCACATACTCTTCAATTTTTCTTATAGAAGATTCATTTACGACGGGTCCCATAAAATTTGTTCTTTCAGTTGGATCCCCTAATTTCAGAGCTGATGTTTTCTCGACCACTTTCTTCATAAGTTCTTCATGAACGTCTTCTACAACAATCAATCGTGAACATGCGGAACATTTTTGTCCGTTATAACCGAACGCGGAGCTTACTACACCTATAGCTGCCTCTTCAAGATTTGCTTCCGAATCAACAATGATGGCATCTTTTCCGCCCATTTCCGCCACTACTCTCTTTATCCAAACTTGCCCGTCGACCATCTCTGCTGCTGCTTTATTAATCCCTAATCCGACTTCCATAGAACCGGTAAAAGAGATAAACCGCGTTTTCGGATGCCGAACTAATTTTTCTCCGGCAAGGGCGCCTGGACCTGTTAAATAATTTAATACACCAGGAGGTAAGCCCGCTTCTTCCATGATGCTCACAAGTTGATAGGCAGTTGCAGGCGCATCGGAAGATGGTTTTAGTACTATAGTGTTTCCGGATACAATCGCAGCCGTAGCCATCCCGGAAGTTATTGCCAAGGGAAAATTCCACGGAGGAATAATTATTCCTACTCCTAACGGTATATACTCCATATAAGGAGATTCTCCGCTAAAGGAAACAACTTCCTTCTTGCCGGAATATCTCAATGCCTCCTGACCATAAAATTCAAGAAAATCAATAGTTTCCGCTACATCACCATCCGCTTCTGCCCATGATTTACCCACTTCATAAACCATCCATGCCGCAAGCTCCATTCGTCTTTCCCGCATGATATCAGATGCTTTGAAAAGACAATTTGCTCTCTCCTCCACCGATACCCGAGACCATGACTTGAAGGCTTCTGACGCAGCTTTTACCGCCATATCCGCCTCCCGCTCGCCTGCCTTTTGGAAATGTCCTATTACCTCATCAATGTTTCCCGGGTTAAATGACGTAAATGTATCATCGGTTGTCATTTCCTGACCACCGAGTTTTAAACTGTATGTTTGCCCTAACTTTCCTTTTACACGATCTAAAGCATTCTGCATACTTTCAATATTATTCTCATCACTGAAATCTATCAGTTCTGTCGGCTTGTATTGCTCTCTGTTCAATTAATTCCTCAATAGCCTTACAACGCTATCTCTTGAATGTCACCTAATTGCCAATTTGACGGTTTCTCATTTTTTAGAACCATCTCCGAGTACTCTTTGAGTTTTGCCTTAAAATCAACCATAGTTTTTACTCTCACCAAATCTTCGGATGCTTTCTTACTATCTAACATGCCTGATAGGAACCATGATATTGAGGTTTTGAGATGATTCAAAGTCCCGAATTCACCCCTAAATTTTTCTTCAAGAGTGATATAATTATTCAAGATATCAAATTTTACCTCGTCATCCGGTTCTTCTAAGAGTTCACCCGTTTTAAGATAATGTTCAATATGCGCGAAAATCCATGGTCTTCCGATAGCGCCGCGACCTATCATTACGTAATCACATCCTGTCTCATCAAAACATTTTTTGGCGCTTTCAGGAGTATTGATATCTCCGTTACCAATTACGGTAATGGAAACTGCATCTTTTACAGACTTTATAACGCTCCAATCCGCTTTTCCCTTGAAACTCTGTTCCCGGGTCCGTGGATGTACGCTTATTGCTGCTATGCCTGCATCTTCAAACATTTGAGCAACTTCAACAGCATTTACATGTTTATCATCCCAACCACTGCGAATCTTTGCCGTCACGGGAATATCGACTGCGTTAACCACTGCTCGAACGATTTCTTCAAGATGAACTATGTCTTTTAGAAGAGCAGAACCGGCGCCTTTTTTTATCACTTTCTTTACGGGACATCCGAAATTCATGTCAAGAACATCCGGTTTCCATTTCATTACTTCTACTGCAGCAGATTCCATTGTTGCAGTATCCTCGCCGTATATTTGAATCCCGATAGGTCGTTCCTCTTCCTCATATGGAAGGTACCGCAGCGTTTGTGTTGATCCTCTGGCAATCCCCTGTGACGAGGTCATTTCCGTATAGACAAGTCCGGCGCCAAACTTTTTGCAAATTCGCCGAAATGGCGAATCTGTGATGCCCGCCATCGGCGCTAAAATAACTTTTCCATCTAAATTCAGTTTTGCCAAATTATCCTCCAAACCTTTTACTACTCACAATTTATACAAGCTTAAATGATACTAATAATGGTCTTCAGTAGCAAGCGAATTTCCATATTCGCATTAAGTAATACGCAATCCGATCTCAATATTCTATTGGTAAGAACGAATATTTCATGATGGCTTACCATCTTCTGAATACTTTGCTTACGCTGTCAAAAACTTAATCCTCATAAAATCGATCAAAGTTTGTACCTGTTATCAATTTAGAATTCAAATTTTCTATTTTGAAGAGTAATAAAAATTGTAAAATAGGCCTTTTCGGCATTATATTCAGTTGAAGAATCAAAATTTACGATCAAGAAGAATAAATAGGACATTTTAAAATTGCCTTAGATAAAATTTATGAATGATTGAAACCTGTAAACTTTGGAGAGAAAAGCTATGTACGTAAGATTAGTGAGATTCACATTAGGAGAGGGAGCACGATCGACTGCAGAGAAACTTGCCGATGAGTTCATTCCTGCCATCAAGGCTCATACCGGCTGCAGCGAATGCGTGTTTATCACCGACGACGATGCCGGCGAGTATGGAATCGTCGTTCATTGGGATTCAAAAGAAAACGCTGACGCCGCTGCGGCAGCTATAGGTCCTCGTCTATCAAAAGCATTAGCGGAAGTTACTGAAGAGCCGGCGAGCATGAGGCTTTTTGAAGTGTACGAACCGAAATAGTAGAGCGATGGAGTATTCGAAGCCTCAACACTGAAAATTCTATAAAGTGTTGGTTGCGGAAAAGACTTTTCCGACTAATGCCGCGCGGAAGTGTGTGATCCTACCGCAATTGTCACTATTTATTCAATATTCTCTTTATCGTTAGATCCTAAAGGTAATTTCGACTCCATATTATTTTTAAATATGTACATACCAAGTTCCCAGCCGGAATAAGAGAATAAAGGATAGATCAGATAATATATTTTATAAAATGCCGAAACTTTGTAAATCATTAAAGTGGCTATCGTCAATCCCAATAACGCGCCGCTTCCGCCGACTATCGCCCTAATTTTTCCTTTTTTGATAAAACTCGCTCCTACGATCGTTCCTATTATCCCCGACATAATCAAGCCCATCAGTACAGGAGGAACAGTGACTGTTCCACCGGTCACAATGGCCATCAGGTCAATATTTTCTCCGGCAATTCTGGTAATCACATATTCACCGAATAAGAAGCCGATATTTGAACCGATATAGGTAGCTATTATTATTTTTATTATTCGCATAATTACAGAAATGTCAATTTGATACCACGCTCGAATATAACAGAGACGGTTTTCATTACAAGTGATTAATACACTCATAGATACTTATTTGCAGGAGTTCAGATCCGAACGACCGGCGCCCTATTCTTGAGCTGTCCGCTCTCCCTTAATTCGGAAAGGATCGTTCCATCTTGAGGATTAGGTTTGTGTCGAAGATACTCTCCAAAAGAGTCCTTCGTGACCTCCTGAATTTGTCCGGTCACCAGCTATAGCTATCAACTGATTGCCAATTTATGGAACAATTGAGACCAGATGCTCTGCGTTCATGGTACTTTGCTATCTTTGAAATAGCTAAATTATCGTGTGGAGCATATCTCCGGTTTTGATTTACTTCTTCTTCGGCAAAGGAATAAGCATTGACACCTGATTTTTATAGTCTTTATAGGTATCACCGTAAAAGCTTACCAGGTCCTTCTCCTCAAAATAAATACCTACAAGGATGTAACCTGTCGTCATGATTGCGAAGAACAAATGTCCCATAGACATCTGCGGAGTCGCCCAGAATGCGATTATGAATCCTGACATTATCGGATGGCGGACATATTTATAGAATAACGATGTTTTAAAATCTAATGGTGTGAGTTCCTTGCTCTTCAAATTCATATATACCTGTCTCAATCCGAACAGATCAAAATGATTGATGATAAAGGTAGAAACGAGAACTACCACCCATCCGATCCCAAAGATCACGGTCATGACCATTGATGCGGTGCCCTCTAAATTCCAGATCGAATCCGTCATCGGTCGCCACTGCCAGTACATGAGAAAAAGCAGCAAACTCGCTACGAGCACGTAAGTGCTTCTTTCGACGCTCTTTGGAACAAATTTCGTCCACCAATTTTTAAAACCCGGTCGCGCCATGACACTGTGTTGGACAGCGAAAAGACCAAGCAGCAATGAATTTATCAGAAGTGCTTCCATCAAAGGTCCCTCCATACCCGAGTCAATGGATTTAGGAACTATCATATTACTTACAAATCCGATAGCGTATAAAAAGGAAGCAAAAAATACTACATACGCTATAATACCATACAAGAAAGCTATGAATTTACCCATTTTGATTATCTCCTTTTTGATTTAAGTATCCCGAAATTGGCGTAATAATCCGAATAAACAGAGAAAATTTTGTTCTGTTAACTAAAGTGGCAGTACGTTTGACTTTATGAGCCTCCCGGTCAATGCCCTGTTTACAAAAATATCTATTATGAAAAATTAAGTGTATACATGGCGTTTATAGTCATGCTATAAATAATATGAAGAAAAGGATTAGCTATTGCAAAAAGATTAATTTTAACAGAGCAGGTGCCTCACTATAAATGAGTGCGGGTTAGGGGGCTTGTTGTCTAAACTCCTTAGGGCACTGACCTCACACTCCTAAGAGGAGAGCCTCACTATCAGAAGGATAATCTCCTAAACGAGCGAGAACCCATTTATCAATTCTTGCGAATTAAGTAATTACTATATCATATAACATAAAAGTACACCGACATAAAATGGCAAAAACTTCCTGCTAAAACAAACATGTGAAAGATAGCGTGATTGAATTTTATTTTTTTTATACCGTATAAGATCGCTCCAATTGTATAAGATATTCCTCCCGCAAGAACCCAAAGGAAACCTTCAAACGGCAAAATATTCAATAATGGTTTTATGGCGAAAATAATGACCCAACCCATCAGTACGTACATCAGAGTCGATATAAAATTGTACCTCCCGGTAAAGAAAAGCTTCAAAATTATTCCGATTGAAGCTAAACTCCAGGAAATGCCGAAAATCCACCATCCTAATGTGCCCTTTAGAGTGACGAGCGTAAAAGGTGCGTAGGTTCCGGCAATGAGAATGTAAATCGATGCATGGTCAATGATTTTCAGCCTTTTTCTTAACTCTAACTTTTTAGCGCTGTGGTAAAAAGTAGAAGCAGCATATAATATCAGTAAACTTATCCCGAAAATGCTGAAACTTACTATATGCCGAACATCTCCATGTGATATTGCCTTCGTAACTAAGAACAGTAAACCAACTATGCTCAAGGTTAAACCGGCAGCATGAGAAATGATGTTTATTTTCTCTTCTGTTGGCGAATACTGTCTTATATCTTCTCTAGATTCCATTGTATTAAAGTTTTACGTTTTATGTTATAATTGAATACTAATTTTCGTCAGTCAAATGCCAGACTGCTACACAAAAAATATGGCGAAAGCGGCAACTACAAATTGGCAATCTTTATCAGCATATTGCTCTCCTCATTGGCAGAAATGATCTGAATGATAACTTAATTATGGATAGAATATAACATTCTTTGCTGCCGAATCAAGTTCGGCGGTTACTGAAGCTATATTAATCCGGTACTACCTGAAAAAACAGATCATCGGCGAGGTGATGTAATTACTTATAGGAGTTTTTCAAATTTATGCTCCATCTGCTTCCGCTTCGCTCAGAAAACTCTTGAAAATAATGCTTATAATTACGCCTTTGAAGATCATTTGCACAAAAGTTCATCCCTCTGTTTGCTGTGGCTTATTTCAACCGGATCAGGGGCTAATCGAGAATTCTAAGAGATGATACCCGCCTCCGTAAACTGAATAAGGACGGTTAACATCTTCACCACCTGTTGATTCAAATTCTTTCCTTATGACCGTTGGAATCGCCTGAGCAAATGTATAGCTCAGTGTTGTTATTCCGAATTTGAAACCTAATTTAATCTCCGGAACAATGAGCTCTGCATGATTCAAATTTAGATTGCGCCGCTGATAATCCCTGACTCCGAAGACCAGAAACTCTGAACCCCATGAACTCAAATCAAATTCGGGATTGAACCAAACATAGCCGATTTTTGAACTGAATGATATTTTTCCGTGCGCATTCTTTGAGTATCCTAATCCTATACGTGTCATATCTGCTGACAATTTGCCCCTATAGCTGTAACGTGTTCCCTGCAGAGTCAACAACACCGATGAAATTACGTTTGATTCTATATGCCCCTTTTGGTATCCGTCCATTTTACTCCTTTCATATTCGAGCATAAATATTGAATTTGGCGACAGCTGTAGAGAACCGATCAGTCCAATATCATTCTCCTTGAATTCAAATTTCGTCATTTTGCCTTTTTTCTGACCGTAACGATAGAGGGTTTGCTTACCGGAATTGATGAAACTGCCATACTTTAATTTAAGACTGAAATTATTCGGTTTTTTCAGTGTAAGCTCTCCAACGAGATGTTCGCTTTCGGACAGTGGACTTAAACTATACTCTACCGGATCAGATAATAAATTTTCTCCATGCGATGAGCCTTTGGAGTAGCTGAACTTAGCTCCGATCACTTCTATAGGTGTCAGATCAAATCCAAAAGTCAAATCAGTGTTTACCACACCTGATGATATTGGAAAACTTTCTCCGTCGAATTCCAAGTTCATATTCATTGAATTCATCTGTTTGCTGAATTTCGAATTCAGCGTAAACATTTTTGAAGGTTTTATACTCAGCGCCGCCGCGTAGTGGGGTTTCATCTCTCCGAGCAGCTTGGCAGCGCCGGCACTCCCGGCGAGTTCGATCTTCCCTCTTAATATACGCTGTCCCATGGCTATCGATAGCTGTTCCAAATGCCTTTGAAAGAGATAACGTTGATTTGAAGCTGATATCCGATCGATATTTGAGGAATTGTATGAATACTCGATTCCCATTGCGGAGCCGTTCTGACCGGATTTGAGAGGAAATTCTATTCTCGAAATTTGAATGATTTTACTAACTTCCGTATTGAGTTCAAATGCTTTTTCTCGATAAACATCATCGAAGGTTGACACGGAATAGTAACGGATGTCTGTCACATTCAGCAGTAGTTGCGGATCTGTGCTGATGCTGAATGAGTTCCTGTTAAGAGTATTCAGTCCCAATATACCGCGAGTGTCACCGCCTAAAACATTAAATAGTTGCTGCCCGGAGAGAGTTGTATTCAACAAAGAGAGCAACGCTATGATGATCCCTTTCGATATTTTCGATATTGAATTCAATTCAGATCATCCCGATATCAGTTCAACCATGGGGTTAAGAAGCTAAATGGCTTACTCAGGTCAGAATTTTCAAAGTCCCGACCTCTCTTAGCCAAACCGAGATCAATATCAAAGTGTATATGAACCTCTTTTTCAAAATCAGATTCTACTATACCGAATATCCGTTTGAACTCTGCATCTGTAGTTATATCAGGCAAGAACCCATTGAACGTCGTATTGGGGAAGATCCATTCATCGAAGTTATCAGCTTCGAAAGTCACAAAGGCTGTGT
>SORU01000028.1 GCA_004402915.1 Fidelibacterota bacterium MT.SAG.2 | reverse complement strand
CGGGTTGGGGTAGTTCTGTGACAGCGCAAACTCCGCCGGCAGACCCGTTATTTCACCCTCGACGCCTACCGCTGTCACAGAACTACCCCAACCCGTTCAATCCGGTGACGGTGATAGAATATGAACTTCCGGAGGCGAGCGAGGCATCCCTTGTAATTTATAACCTCCGCGGGGAGGAAATAGCCCGGCTTGTCGATGGACAGCAGCAAGCTGGATATCATAAAGTCATATGGAATGCATCAAATGTGGCTTCAGGGGTTTACTTCTACCGCCTACAGGCAGGCAATTTCGTCCAGACAAAGAAGGTGATGGTTTTGAAATAAAGTTATCGTGAGTTATCGTGGCACTAACCCGCACAAGAAATCGGCATTACGGGACAAACCGGGACAAAAAATGGTCACTGTGAAGTCATCAGTCCTCTGTAACCGTTGGTAATAAAGAGATGGCATAGGACTCTTAATCCGTTGGTCAAAAATAATGATCCGGAAGGCTTTATTAGTTAAATACTCACGCTATCAATCAGAAATATCGCGCACATTTGAACTGAACTTGCATCAGATTTACAAAATGATCTATGACGGTTATCAGTAATCTTTACTGGAAATAACTGGAAACAGAAATTTGCCACATCCTGTAACTTGCTAACAGTCAGCAAGTTACACATATCACCCTGATGACTCATAATCGAACGGTCGCTGGTTCGAGTCCAGCAGGGCCCACACCTTTAAAGAACTTGTAAGGCCCTGTTTACAAAGGGTTACAGGCGGTCTGAGAACCTCGATTTTAGGATGAGCAATTAACATATATTATCAAATATTACCACATATTAGGTGTGAAAACTGGAAATATATGGAAACTTTAAGGGACCATATTCCTCTTTGCTATGTCATAATGATCCTGATTGTCATTAAAATAATGTTTACCCATGTGGCTTCACCAATTGTTTTGTTATGGTATCATGTTCAGATTAAAAAAGGGAAGATAGAACTTACCCCTTTTTTGTGTTAATTTTATCAAGCTACTTTAAATGAGATAGCCAGATCTTTTGGAATATTTAAGGAAACTGTGATCTCTCTTCCTATCCTCCTTAAACATTTGGATATAGTTGATGGTGAACTGTTGAAGAGTGACGAAAGCTCCTTCACCTGATAACCTTCCATTCTTCTGATGAGAATCGATCGGTCTCTTTCCGAAAGTCCTGTCAGGAAGTTCTTGAAATCTATCTTGAAGGCGATATCATCGGCGAGTGGTATGTTTCTTCTGTGAAAGGAGCCCGTCAATACATCATCGCTGCCTTCTGATCCACTCAGGTGCAACAACTTAACGTCATCATTGTAGTATCTCAACCTTGAATAGACATCCTTTGTCCCGTTATATCCCTTATTACCGAAATGCCGAAGCTTGCAGCGTCTGAGTTCACCAGCTCTATGCTGCATGAAATTTACCAACTCTCCGACAGAGAGTTCATACTTACGTGAAAAAGCTGAGCAATATGTCGTATATGATAGAGAGAGGATATTTTGTTTAAGATCTTTGTCTCCTCTCGATATCCTGTCAGCATGTTTATCCAATTGGGTGTACATATCCATATATCCCATGATAGTCTCCTCACTTTTATGGATTTTTGATTTGAGGAGGCTTGACAGATGGGTATTAGATCATTTGGGCCTCCTTACGGTTTGTATTCTTTGTTTCTTTCTTCAATTAATACCTCGTGAGCTCGCGATTAAGCTTCTCTGGTTCTTTTCAGCTGGTAGTACACATAAATAGGAAGATCAAGGAGCTTGTCGAGCCTCCTTGGAGCTTCTACAGCTAAATTATAATATTGGGTCATTAACCTTATCATTCTTCTTCTAAATAGCGATAAAAAGTTGATTGAATAATTGAAATGAAGAGAAAATCCCCTTTACATAATACATATACGGTATTATCAGGTGGATTTACGTGATGGAAGGTTGGATCAAGCTAGGGATATAAGAAACTGATCCCGACCTGGTTTCCTCTAACCCGTGAACTTTAGATAACTGACGACAACTATCCTGTCTTTGATTATTTTGAAGCTTTGACTCTGAGTAGTGATGTTGATTTTCTTTTTCTTGCCGTCGGGAAGATCGATAAAGACGGATTTCTGGAGCGGTTGAGGTCCGGCGAATTCGAACTTGGGTCTGTAATACTTTGCGAGGTCAATCGTTGCCACCTTGAAGCCGAATATATTTATGTCGAATTTTGCTTCCCGAACCTTCACCGAAATGACGTTAGTAACCGTATTGTATTTAACGTCGACTGAGCCGGTAACCTTCTCCGTGAAGGTTATGCCCTTTGCCTTTATATCCGCATCAGCATAAAAAGTCGCGTTATTCGGCTCGAGGTCTATGCGCGCATTCCTTATCTTCCAGGTGTAGTCGGTCTTGATAAACCCTTTCTTAAACTTTCCACCGCCGGAGATCTGCCCGACAGCTTTTAAAAATTTGTTAAAAGTACTTTCATGAAGAATCATCTGCGCATCCTGAGCAAAAACCGCGTTAGCGGAAAACAGAATCAGTGTCAAAGCAATTGTGATAAATTTCATCGGTCATACTCCTTTGGTGTTAAGTGTTGCGCTGTCAGCGCTGAACGGTCGCTATGAATTCGGGTAATATGCTCTCTGACATTTTGTCGAATGTGTTTTCTAAAGCCTTCAGACCCGCTTTCTCATAGTTCAGCTGGATGCCCTTCACATTTGACAAAGCGTTGCTGTAGCTCTCTTCTCCTGTAGTCAGGTCGATGACGGAAATTTCCATATCCGCGTACGCAATGAACTGTCCATACGTTGTGTTTCCCTTCCGGGTTTCGACTTTGAACCGGACAGCGAGGTCTGCTTCTCCCATTTCGTCGACGAAAGTGAATCCTCTGCCGGTGAGCCAGTTTTTGAACTTTGCGGTAATAGATTTTATCTCAAGCGGTTTTCCCAAATTCAGCTCGCTGGACTCAAGAAAAACGCTTAATCCCGATACATTCAAAATCAGGTTCGCGCCGGGAATCGAGAGGCTGCGAAGAATTTTGGACACTATACGGGAGGAGGCAGTATCGTTATCTGTGGGGATCAAGAGATCGACTTCGGATTTGATGATCTGCAGCCTGTCGGTTGAAGTGATCTTGGAGACCGATCCCTTCGCAACTCCATTCGCATCAGTGAAGAGCTGCTCAATCATATCACCGGAGCCTCTTATGAAGGAGAGTTTAAGAGGCAAATTGAACGCATTGTGTTCAACGCCGTTATCGTCTCTGTAAACCGCATGAATCAGATAGGGTTCGTTCAGCGGTTTCCCTACCTTCGCGGAAAGAGCGCCTTTCTCCGGCTTTAACTCGATCTTCCCTAACAAAGATTGGAGAGAGACGTAAATTTCATTCCGTAAAAATATCTCCGAGCCTTCATAATCGGTCTTCAGAGTTTCGGTTATATGATTTCGTATCGGATCGAAAGCCTGCTTATAGTAGATCAAGGCGCTCGCGGGATTATTTCCCGATTCCTCTCTCTTTGCCTTGCGTAAGAGATCCTTCGAGAGATTTATCGCCCTTTCGAGCCTAAGCCGCTTTGCCTCTTTATACTTCGAGATAGAAAGCCTGTAATAGACCCAATACTCTTTCTTATCTTCCCATGTATCAATAAGCTCGAAATCCTCGAGCGTAGATTTTGTGGTCGATTGAATTTCAGATCTGAATTCGCTTTCGGAAAGCCCACTTTGAATTGTGATCTTATCCGTGATCTTGCTCGATATGTTGATTGTGATCTCCGAGGCAAGTTCATTGAGAGCGTTATTTTTTGCCTGCCGCAGATGATCCTGATTTTCTTTCGACTTTTCGGCTATTCCGATACCGATGTAATATCCCCTGATGATCGGACGTTTTTTCACCCAGCCCGGTTTTTTAGGCGCAGAAAGGAGCAGCCCCGCCGAGAGGAAGATCAGTGCGAACAGAGTGACTGATTTTTTTAATTTAATTTTAGATTTCATAGCAGTTCCAACCCGAATTTCATTCTGAATTTACACTTGCGGCAACATCAATTCAATTTCTATTCTGCATGTCAGCGATTGACGGAGATTATGAGGTCGCCCGGTTTTATAATTGTTTCGGAAGATTTTTTCTTGACAACAGTCCCTATAGAGAGCGTTTTTTCGGTTGTGTTTATGGTAATGGTCGCCAACACTTCCTTATTCCAGCCTATCCTTTTTCCCGTGACGGGATGAAGCAGTTCATCGGTGACACGAATTACGATAAACGAGTCGCCGCTTCCGGCGCCGCGTTCTTCGCCTATATCCAGAGTAACTTTCATGCCATCAACCTGAACCACATATCCAAGCAAGGGGAACAGCGTTCCTATCTTATCGCCGATCTTATCAATGGCTTTCTGAGCGGAAGTTGAATATTCTGAATCAAAGTCCACGGCGCCGCTGACCACCGTTCCATCTGAGGATTTCACAATCTTGCTCTCGCTTTTACCGGTCGCGCGTTCAGCAACAATTATTTTTCCCGTCACCGCATCGACCACTCTAACGTCTATAGAAGTTTCAACGACAACGAGCGTATACGCGAACTTATCGATATTTTGTTGTGTCGCAGAGGTTACAACGCCGAATATCACATACTCAGCGCCAAGCAGCTTCCCTACTTCGGCAGCGGTTGACTCATCTATGATCCCGCTCATCCCGAGCTTCTGTTCGTTCAGGACTTTTTCGATCTGCGTTCGTTCGATAACATCGAATTTTCCCGATTTCACTAAGGAAGTTATCAGCATATCCGAGAGTTTCAGGTCCACCTTGTCCTTGAGGTCGCTGTTGTCGCTGAATTCCAACACAGCCACCCTCTTCTTCAGTCCTTTTCCTTCTTTGATCCTGTCGATAATAGAATCGTCCCATCCCGAAGGCATTGACAATGCAGTGGCAGCCGGTTTCGTCGGTTCGCTGCTCGACCGGGTAGCCGGACTCGATGCGGCGCAGCCAGCGGTAAAGATTATAATAAAGATGAAAAAAATGGTTTTGCTGTTTAGGTATATCAACTTATTCTCCTCCGAATCTGATTTATAATTTTATTAACTCAACATTTTAAAAGCTTCATAAAGCACCTTCATATCTTCCACAAGAACAGGGGCACCCTTACGGACTTTGTTCAGCCTCTCGGTGCTTTCTATCATGCCCTTTGAAACGTCTGATATTGCCAGGAAATCAGGGATCCCGTTTGTCGAGAAGTCCCCGCGAATATCAGTCAAAAGTAAGCGACCTTGCCTTAAAAGCGAAGGTGTTTCTTTAATTCCACGCAGCAACGCGAGGGAACCGATTGCGATCTGCCCTCCCATAAAAATAAAATATTTTTTTTCGTTGTGTGAAATTCTGTCGCGTTCTTTTTCCAACCTCATAATAGCAATTGACTGCTCAACGCTAAGACTGTCATGCGGCGTATCGCCGATCATCTCCTCTATATTCTCGTCCATCGTCATTTTCGCAAGATGATCCTGCGCGTATTTTTTTAAATTTGCGGTGGCATCTTTAATCATCGAATGAGACAGATTGAAAGTGAACGAAATTATCGCACTTGACTTAAAAAATTCATTATACTTTTCAATATCCGAGATCACGTAATCTGTTAGAATTATTTGAATCCCGGCATCATTAAGGACTTCAAATCTCGGATCTATGTCTGACAGCGTCAGGTACGCGCGGGATGTGCCGCAACCGGGGAAAAGAGCACAGATTAAAAACGCTAAAAGATAAGTTCGAGAATCTTTTTTCGGTTCGGATATAATATTAACGATTTTTTTATTCATTGCCCGGATAGTATCTCTCAGCGCAGTTATATTAGTGATAAAGCAACTTTTTTGCCTATTTGAATATACCTATTATTTATTTATAATAACAAATCTTAAGTTAATGATATTTCGGATTTTGAACGGGCTGGATATCCCGAATGATAATATTCCGTCAGTGAGATGCTGTAAAATAATTTTTTATAGATGAATTTATGCTGTTAAAATACGGAGAGCCATCAAAAGCCAGTGAGGGACAGCATATCATCTGTTCATAAAGCCCCACACGCAATAGCGCTCGGGGATTTTGACGAGAACGGTCTTCTTGACTTTATCACTGCCAACAGAGACGATAACACCATCGGAATTTTTCTGAATGAAAATTACCCTAATCCGTTTAATCCTTCAACAACAATAGAATATACCATTCCTCAAGCCGGGAATGTCTCCTTGATAGTTTATAATCTACTTGGAGAGGAAGTGACCCGTCTTGTGAACGAAATTCAGCAAGCAGATAAATACAATATCATATGGGACGCATCAAATTTTTTGTCGGGAATATACTTCTGCCGACTACAGGCTGGAGAATTCGTGCAGACCAATAAAATGTTATTAATGAAGTAATCACTTCTTTAATTAAATCATAAAAGCGTATCACAACGATATTATGTTTTGAGTTATTTGTCTGATTATTTTGTCAGCTTTATTGCCGTTTACTCTAACTATACGGCACTAATGCGCAAACAGAAGTAGGCACTAAAATAAATATCGCTTGACAAATATTAAAGAAGTTTTTAGGTTAATAAGACTCAATCAGTCATAAATAAACTCAAATAGGAGATACTTACGAAAAAATTGCTATTAATTCTCGCAGCAATACTCTACACTGCAGTCCCTAATGTTGTTCTCGGGCAGACTGGGACGGCACACTTCTCTGCCAGCCTCACAGGTGACCAGCATGATCCAGCTATAACTACTGATGCCACAGGCACCGGTACCTTTTCACTTACCAGCGCGGGTCTTGCTTATGACATCACCTTCGAGGGGCTAACAATATCCGTCTCTCACTTCCACTTAGGTGCAGCTGGAGTTAGCGGCGGCGTAGTTAGAACCTTAGACTTCGCGGGCGCCAACACCATCTCAGGCATTTGGACGCCTCAGGACTCTCAGCCGCTTACCGATAGCCTTATTGCCGAAGTTCTTGCGGGTAACATATATGTCAACCTGCACACGAGTGACAATCCCGGCGGGGAAATACGAGGGCAGCTTGGTCCCAATGTGGTCATAACGGCAATCGATGACGAGCCTTCAGCGCTACCGCAGGATTTCGTTCTCCTCCAAAACTACCCTAACCCCTTCAACCCGACCACGACGATTGAATACGTACTCCCCAAGTCAGCCGTAGTCCAGCTGACGATATACAATCTGCGAGGTCAAGAAGAAGCCCGTCTTGTTGACGGACCGCAAACCGGAGGGTTCCACAGAGCTACATGGAACGCATCCAATCTGGCAAGCGGTATCTATTTTTACAGGCGTCAAGCTGGAGACTTCGTTCAGGCGAGGAAGATGCTGTTATTGAAGTAAATTCTCCTTACATATTTACTTCTAATTGGCGCGAAGTGATGAAGCAGGGAATACTATCATGAGGATGGCTATTTCCATTGCCTTACTAACGCTTGCTTTAATCAGCAGCATCGGTGCCCAAACAGAAGTAAACATACAAGCCAGTAAAGATAACACCCTATATGAAAGTGATACGGGCGCTCTGAGCAATGGAAAGGGCGCCCATTTCTTTGTTGGTAAAACAGCAAGCGGCATAATCAGGCGAGGCCTTCTTGCATTTGATATCGCAGGAAATATTGAAAGCGGCGCATCAATAGAGAGTGTATTATTAACCTTGAATATGTCTAGGACTCCAACAACAACTTCAAAGTTAATTACCCTCCACAAAACAGTATCAAACTGGGGTGAAGGCAATTTAAATGCACTCGGAGAAGAAGGCGCGGGAGCAGCATCCATGAGTGAAGATGCCACCTGGATTCACACATTTTTTGACAGCCTATTTTGGACGAATAACGGAGGGGATTTTTCTGATGTTGTAAGCGCAACAGCATCGATCGGAGGTATAAATTCTTATACGTGGAACTCTACACCGGAGTTGGTTGCCGATGTTCAATCATGGCTGGATTCTCCCTCTACCAACTATGGTTGGATTCTTATTGGAAACGAGAATGAGAGTTCAACTGCAAAAAGGTTTGATTCAAAAGAAAACAGTGCTGAACCGGATAGGCCTTTATTAAAAGTCATTTATACACCTGCTATCGGTGTAATTACAAGAATAAACGATCTTCCAATTCGATACGATCTAAAACAAAACTACCCGAATCCCTTCAATCCGGTGACGAACATAAGCTACTCGCTTCCGCTCTCGGGGAATGTGAGTCTCGTTATATATAATTTGTTAGGTGAAGAAGTGTCTCGACTTGTTGACGACAAACAGCTACTAATAGGCGAATACATCGCCAGCTGGGACGCTACAAATATGACATCCGGTATCTACTTCTACCGTCTCACTGCCGGTCCGCCAGCTGGCGGATTCGTCCGGACGAGGAAGATGGTATTACTAAAGTGAGTCTGAGATGCTGACAGATAATGAAATAAGAAGCGCGGCTGAAGACACATTAGAGTTTAATGCTTTTGCCGAAACGTTAGGCGAGATCATCATCACTTCTGAACCTCCTTTGACCGTAGGAGTCTACGGGGAGTGGGGCTCCGGAAAGACGAGCCTTATGCGTCTTACTCAGGAGGTTTTAGAAAAGCAGAAGAAGAAAAAAATAAAAACCAGCTGGTTTAACGCCTGGAAGTATGATAAGGCGCATGACCTAAGAGTAGCCCTCATAAATACGATACTTAAGGAGATAAGTAAGGACAAGAAGACGTCTAAGACTCTCAAAAGTAAGTCTAAAAAACTGCTTAAAAGAGTAAACTTGAGCGGTTTAGGCATGAGTGCAGTATCTATCATTGGAACACTTTTGGCGCCTCAGCTCGCATTTATTCCTGCGTTGACAAAATTATTAACAAATGATAAAACTTCTCCTGCTGATCTGGCAAGGTTGATCCCGAAAAATATACTAAAGGAAGATGGTGGACAGAAAACCTTAGAACTTATAGGCGAATTTGAAGAGGAATACAAAAATATAATTAAAAGCTATGTGGGCAAGAACGGCATTTTGGTTGTATTCATTGACGATCTGGACCGGTGTCTTCCGGAAAAAACGATAGACATCCTTGAAGCGATAAAACTCTTCCTACACGTTCCCCATTCGGTGTTTGTGATCGGCGCTTCAAGGGAGATAATAGTAAAAGGGATTATGAGAAAGTACAAAGTTGAGCCTGATGATTCGGAGAAGAAAATTGACGAATGGGGAGCGGATTATCTGGAGAAGATAATTCAGATACCCTTTAGACTGCCACCGCTACGGACAGACTTAATTGCCAACACTTTCATAGAGAAATTGGATGTTTCTGAGGAGATCAAGAAACACAAAAATATACTCGCTCAAGTGCGGAAAAATCCACGTACTATAAAGAGACTTCTGAACAGCTTTGAACTGCAAATGATATTAGCTGAGAAGAGAGGTCTTGCCATAGAAGAGAGCATTCTAGCAAAGCTCGTTGTTCTTGAGTTCAAGTGGGCCTTATTCCATAAAAATTTGATTGATCTCTTCGGTGTGAGCGATGGCAAAATTAATTTGATTGAAATAGCTGATTTTGAGGAATCAAAGAGAGATGAAAGACTGAAAGATCTTCAAGGGATCGAACAGTATTACAATGACACAAGTTTAATGGATTTTATAAAAGAAGAGCCTTCACTAATTGAAGCAAATTTGGGTGATTACGTTTACTTAGCCGGGACGACGAAAGAGGAAACTAAGAAAGAATCGAAAGACGCATCGTACTACTTTAATATGGGTTATGCAAGCAGTGAGAAGGGTGACCTTGATAAGGCGATAGAATATTACAGCGATGCTATAATGCTAAATCCTCAGTACTCAAAAGCTTACAATAATCGTGGGGATACTCATGACAAAAAAGGGGAAATTGACAAAGCAATTGAGGACTTTAACAAGGCGATAGAATTAGACCCAGAGTACGCTCGTGCTTACTATAATCGCGGAGTAGTTTATGATGAAAAAGGTCAATATGGCAGAGCAATTAAGGATTATGATAAGGCAATCGAATTAAATCCCGATTACTTTAAAGCTTACTATAATCGCGGGTTAGTTTATGCTAAAAAAGAGGAATTTGACAAAGCAATCGAGGATTGTAACAAGGCAATTGAGTTAGAACCCGGGTTCGCTAATGCCTACGATAGTCGTGCGTTTTCTTATCATGGTAAAGGAGAATATGACAAAGCGATGGAGGACTATAGTCAGTCAATAAAATTAGATCCTGGTGATGAACTTGCTTACGATAACATCATAGAATTATTAAATGAAGTGCTTGAGAAAAAGATACATTTTCCTGATAAATGGGATTCTTCGAATGTTAAGGCGAGAATAATGAGTTCAGATTTGGTGAAAAAGAAAAAAGATAAGATCACTACGTTTCTGAAGAAGCTCAATGTTTGAAGATGGTAAAATAATTTTAGTCTCCCCTCCTTACGCAAAGAGGGGAAACCGCTAAAAGCGGAGGGGTGGTTGTCTTATGAATGCAGTCAGGGCTCCAGTAGGAGTGTCTTTGACACAAGCCCTGACTCGCCAGATATATCGATTGTTTTCATCGAATTTAAATTTTCTCTTCAGAGCGACAGAAGAAAATCGATCGCTTTCAGATAACTGCCGATGCCTTCACCCGAGAATTGTTTTGCGGCGACCGGTTCAATCACCGAGATCTTCCTGAACTCTTCTCTTGAAGATATATCGCTCAGATGAACTTCCACAACAGGCGGAGAGACGGCAGCAACAGCATCGCGTATGGCGTAAGAATAGTGAGTAAATGCGCCGGGATTTAGTATAAAACCATCCGAATCATTTCTAAATTTATGGAGCAGGTCGATAATTTCGCCTTCATGATTAGATTGGAAAAATTTCAGTTCCACATCTTTACCTTCAGCATACTCTTCAATCTCACGGTTCAGTTCTTCTAACGTTTGTGAACCGTAAATCTCAGGTTCACGCTCTCCAAGCAGATTAAGATTAGGTCCATTAATAATCAGAATAGTTTTCAAATTGACTCCTGCGCGAATATGATCGATTCTTCAATTAGCGGTTTTTCAATCCCTGACCTGATAACGGCAGACCCGATCTTATCGAGAAGAACAAAATGAATCTCGCCCTCTTTTACTTTTTTATCGGAACTCATGGCAGCCATAATTTCAGTGACGGTCAATTCTTTCATTGAATCAGGTAAGTTTATTTTTTTAACCAAATTCAGCGCTTCTTCCGATTGGTCAGGAGAGAGGAGCTCGAGTAATTCCGATAGCCGGATCGCGGCTCTCATTCCGAACGCAACGGCTTCTCCATGAGTGATGCTTCCGCGGGGGAGAACAGACTCGACTGAATGCCCGAAAGTATGACCAAAATTTAGTATACGCCGTAATCCGCTCTCCTGCTCATCTTTGGCTACTACTTCAGCCTTCAGTTCGACACATCGTTTGATAAGTTTTATGGTCTGTTCCTGGTCATTCAATTTCAATATTCCGGAGAAATTGTTCGATATATCATTTGCAAATTCGTAGTCAAGGATCAATCCGTATTTAATTACCTCAGCCATTCCGCACATCAGTTCCTTTTGCGGCAGTGTAAAAAGAAAATCGGTGTCGATTATAACGGCATTAGGCTGATAGAAAGAACCGATCAAGTTCTTACCCATTGCATGATTGATCCCTACCTTCCCGCCGACACTCGAATCTACCTGCGCCAAGAGTGTAGTGGGAACCTGAACAAAGTTCAGTCCTCTGAGAAGAGTCGCTGCCGCAAAACCCGCCAAATCTCCGACAACTCCGCCACCAAGCGCTATAATAGTGGAATTCCTCTCAAAACGTTCTTCTAATAATCTATCATAAAGTGTTGACATGACGGCAAGGGATTTGGAGGATTCACCCGCCGGTATTTTCACGTTCAAAACTTCAAATCCAGCGTCGGAGAGAAGTTTGTCTATCGCTTCGAGATGAAGTTTGGATACGATCTCGTCGGTGACGATCGCTATCTTCTTACCGAGATGCAGGTCAGAGATGATCTTTCCAATTTTTGAAGAGATGCCTTGTTGAATATATATCGGATAAGAACGTTCACCAAGCTCGACTATCAGCACCGGAGTAGAAGCGGTAAAAACCTTAATAACAGCGTTAACAACATCTTCAATCGATTTGTCGTCACTATTGACCGAGTAATCGCTTGACCGATAATGAGGGAGCCTGTCAGTCAACATCTCTTCTATCTTATCAAGTTTTTCCGTGTCCGATAGTCCCTTTAATAATGGTCTGTTGTCATTCGATTTTATCAGACGGTTTAAAAGAGTCTCAGGCGAGGTGTCGAGAAAGATAATGGTTCCTGTCTCAGACATTATCTTCCTGTTTTCCTCCTGCAATAACAGCCCGCCTCCGCATGATATGACAGCGTTCTTTTCTAAACTCACTTTTTTCAGAACACTGCTTTCAACACTCCTAAACTGTTCTTCACCCGATTCTTCAAACAGCTCACTGATAGTTTTATCGGCAGCTTTTTCTATCAAAGAGTCGGTATCGTAATATTTACGCTCAAGTTTTTCGGCGAGCAGTTTACCGACAACGCTTTTGCCCGCCCCCATAAATCCTACTATATAGATATTATCAGCTTTTGACACGCGAGAGTAATTCCTTCATTGAATCGCCGCCGAATTTTTCCAAGAGCGCGTCGGCGAGAGTCAGAGCAACCATCGATTCACCTATTACGGCGGCTGCAGGGACTGCGCATACATCGGAGCGTTCGTACCGTGAATCGACTTCTTTGCCGGTGGCAAGATCGACAGATTTCAACGGTTGTCTCAAGGTTGAGATAGGTTTCATCGCTGCCCGGACGACAATAGGTTTTCCGTTTGTCACTCCGCCTTCAAGACCGCCGGCTCTGTTTGAGGGTCGAATATATGATTCTTTCCCCGGCAGTATTTCGTCATGCACTTTTGAACCGAACAGCGCCGCGTTATCGAATGCCGGTCCAACTTCGACACCCTTGATAGCCGGGATACTCATCAGAGATTGGGCGAGCTTGCCGTCGAGTTTCCTGTCCCAATGAACGTAGCTGCCCAATCCGGGCATCACTCCGTCGGCTATGACCTCGAATACTCCACCTACGGTGTCTTTCTCAGTTACCGCTTCTTTGATCGCGTCGATCATTCGCTCGGAAGATTCCTCATCGATGCAACGCACGCGGGAGCTGTCTGCGAGTTCTTTTATTTCGGTTGCCGAAAGCTCTTCATCATAAGGGGACAAGAACGCCTGATTGATACTGAGGACATGGCTCCCGATAGTTATTCCACATTCCTTCAGCAGCAGTTTCGCAACTGCTCCGAGACCGACACGCATGGCGGTCTCTCTTGCGCTCGAACGTTCGATGACATTCCTGAGGTCGTCGTGTCCGTATTTATAATGTCCCGCTAAGTCTGCATGTCCCGGTCTGGGTATGGTGACAGATTCAGGAACGGAATCCATCACTTCGGAAGCCATTTTATCTTTCCAATTCGCCCAATCCTTATTTTCAATCGTAAGAGAGATCGGACCGCCCATCGAAAGTCCGTTGCGTACGCCTGATATAATTTCTGCCCGGTCTTTTTCAATTTTCATCCTGCCGCCTCTGCCGTATCCGAGCTGCCGGCGGGCAAGATCGATATTAATATCTTCGACCAATATTTTCAATCCGGCGGGAACACCTTCGATTATTCCCACCAATCCTTTGCCGTGCGACTCACCGGCTGTAAGAAATCTGATATTACTCACTTTCAATTTCTCCATGTAATTTTTTAATTGCGGAATCGGTTAATCCGTCATCCGGAAGGTCCTTTTGCATCCAGAATTTCAGCGATTCAAAACCCTGGTGAACCAACATGCTCATTCCCTCTGAATACCGATATGAACCGTCTAAAGTGGAGTGGTCAAGAGCGTTTGCTCCATAATTCAGATCATAAAGGAGCTTCAAATTGGGGAGGCTCGTCAACAGTTCAGGCTGAAAGACTCCATAGCTCAAAGAGTTTATAGCCAAACTGATGTTTTCCGATAACGAATCTGAATCTTTCACTACGATTAGTTTGCTGCTCTCGGCGTCATGAATAAGTGTAGAGAGAGATTCCGCGTGCTTCAATGTCCGGTTAACTACATATATGACGGAGACGTTCATTTTGCTGAGTGAACAGACTACTGCTCTGGCAGCGCCTCCGGCGCCGAAGAGAAGAACTTCTCCGTTTTCCACGTTCAGATCCATTCCATTTAAAGCTTTCCGAAAACCGAGAATATCCGTGTTGTGACCAATCAGTTTATTCTCGCGGACGGCAACCGTATTTACCGCGCCGACTCCCTTCGCTTCAGGAGTCAATTCGTCTAAATATCGGATAACGGTTTCCTTGTGCGGAGTGGTCACACTAAATCCATCCAGGGAATTATTTCGACTTTTCAGAATGAACGATTCCAATTCGTCAGGAGGAACGGAAAACGTTTTATATTCCCCTTCGATACCTAACCGCTCCATAAAATACGCATGCAGTTTAGGGGAGAGCGATTTTCTATTTGAATATTTCAGTATGCCGAGTTTCATCACAATTCAATTGGAACTTAGTTTGTCCAGTTCGCTAAAAAATGATGGATATGATACAGAAGATGATTCGGCGTCTCTGACAGTTACGCCGTTTTTTGATGCAAGTCCTGCAATGGCAAAAGTCATCGCCAATCTGTGGTCGCCGCCTGTATCTACTTCCCCGCCTATGATAGATTGATTTCCTCGAACAGAAAAGCCGTCTTCAAATTCGTCAGCTGTCACACCAACGGAGCGCAAACCGTTTACGAGGAGGGATATCCGGTCTGACTCTTTTACCCGTAATTCTCCCGCGCCGGAAACTTTTGTGATCCCTTCAGCTTTCGCGCCTAAAATTCCTATAAGCGGAAGTTCATCAATTATGGATGGGACGGTCTCAGCAGTTATTGAAACTGCTTTTAAATTGGAATGTCTGACAAAGATGTCGCCTGTTATCTCTCCTGATTCTTCTTTCGAATTCCGGATTTCAATATCAGCTCCCATATCCATGACGACATTCAGGAATCCTATCCGGGTAGGATTAAGTCCCACATTTTTGATCAGCAGATCGCTGCCATCAATCAAGAGCGCGGCGGTTATAAAAAATGCCGCGGAGGAGAAATCATCGGGGATTTTGAATTTGGCTGCTCTCAATTCAGAACATGGTTCTAATCTAAGATTACCGTTATCTTTTTCAATGGTCGCTCCGCACTCTCTAAGCATAATTTCGGTATGGTCACGGGAGGGATGCGGCTCGGACAATGTCACACTTACTCTGGCGCACACACCCGCAAGGAGGATTGCGGATTTGACTTGAGCGCTCGCTACCGGCATGTCATATTTAATAGAGTTTAAGTCGGGATTTCCCTTGATAGTCAAAGGACAGCCTCCTGAAGGAGCGGAAGATATTCGAGCTCCCATCAGGGAAAGGGGAGTGACTATCCTATTCATCGGGCGTTTCCTTATGGAGGAATCGCCGTCTAAAACAGTTTCAAATTCTTGGGCTGCTAAAACTCCGGACAGCAACCGAACAGTTGTACCCGAATTACCGACATCGATCAGTCCATCAGGTTTTTTTAATCCGTTCGTACCCTTTCCATAAACAATAGTTTTTCCGTCTGAGTAAGTGATAGACACTCCTAAATCGATTAAACACTGCTTTGTAGATTCAACATCGAGTCCGGCAGGAATTCCGCTTATCTCCGTCTCTCCATTTGCGATTGCGCCGATCAGCAGCGCGCGATGCCAGATCGATTTATCTCCCGGAGGTGTAATCTCTCCTGAGATTTTATTTGCCGGTTGAATGAGCCGTTCCACTAATTTTCTCCCCGAATCTTTTTCTTCAATTCGGCAGCGCTGTTGAATTTTTCACTGATCGAGCCATCTAATATATCATTTTCAATTTCAGATAAAAATGCGGAAAAAACGGAGATCGCCTCTCTTATTTCTTTATTGTTAAAACGGATAATATCATTCCATATCTTTGGAGGACTTGACGCAAGGCGCGTCATTGAGTACATTCCCCGACCCACCGTTTGTTCGCTATCATCAATCTGTCCAACGGAGAGAGTGAGGGCAGTGGAAATAAATTGAGGAAGATGGCTGGTATAAGCGATGATGCGGTCGTGAATCACCGAATCCATGACATGAACCTCAAAATTCAATTTCGTCAGGAAATCGGAGAGATTTTTAAGTACTTCCTTTGGAACGTTTGAAGCGGGAGAGAGCATAAATTTTACCCCGTCAAGATAATCGGCGGAAGCATCGTTAAACCCTTCTCCCTCAGAACCGCCTATAGGATGACCGCCGATAAAATATTTTCCGGTGATTAAATTTTTCTCCGCTTCTTTTAGAATTGCCGTATTTACGCTTCCTAAATCACATATGACCGCGCCCTCTTTGGAATCGGACATCACCTGTGGGAGAATATCGATTATACCAGATATTGGAAGACCAAGAAAAATTAGTTCTGAATCCTTCAGAGCTTCTGAAATATCATTTGAATCGAAAACTTCGTCAAATGGAGAATCTGAAGGCAAATTCTGAATAACAGAAGGGAGATCAACGGCGATCAGTTTAATATCAGGAAGAATTTTTTTGAGCAATAACGCCAATGAGCCGCCGATAAGACCTGTGCCTATTATGGAAATTTTTCGGTACATCAGTCTATCGTTCTGCCGACAGCAGAGGCAATTATCCTTACTTCATTCATGAGAGTAGTAAATTGCTCTGGATAGAGAGATTGGGCTCCATCTGAAAGCGCTTCTTCGGGGTTGTCATGAACTTCAATCAGCATACCATCTGCGCCGGCAGCTACCGATGCTCTCGCGACAGGGCTTACTTTATCCCTTATTCCGGTTGCGTGACTCGGATCGGCGATGATGGGAAGATGACTTAAACCCTGCACGACAGGAATTGCGGAAACATCGAAAGTATTCCGTGTGTAACCTTCAAATGTACGGATGCCCCGTTCACACAAGATAACATTTTGATTTCCTCCCGCCATTATATATTCTGCCGACATGAGCCATTCTTCAATTGTAGCCGATAGTCCTCTCTTAAGCAGAACAGGAATTTTTGATTTGCCCAATTCCTTGAGCAGTTGATAGTTTTGCATATTTCGGGCTCCAACTTGAAATATATCCGTGTAATCAGACATCAAAGGGATCAGGTTCGGGTCCATAATTTCCGTTACAACGGCCATATCGTACATATCAGCCGCTTCTCGCATATATATCAAACCTTCTTCTCCAAGCCCCTGGAAGGAGTAAGGCGATGTCCTCGGTTTATACGCGCCGCCTCTGAGAAATTTCGCTCCCGCCTTACTGACAATTTCAGCCATTCTCATTATATGATCTTTTGATTCGACAGAGCAGGGTCCTGCCATGACAACTACTTTTTCACCGCCTATCTCTTCACCGCGGATATTGATGATCGTTTTTTCCGGATGCATAGCTCTGCTTGCTAGTTTATAAGGTTCAGAGATACGAATTACATTACTGACGCCCTTCATCAATTTAAAGTCATTGAGTTCAATTTCGCCTGTTAAACCGATCGCTCCGATGACAACCTGAGCAACACCGTCAGATCGGTGAATGTCGAGATCCAAAGCGTTTAATTTGGATATTACCGCCTGTATATCGCTCTCTTCGGCGCCTGATTCCATTATAATAATCATTTAGACTCTCTCTGTTTATTTTCGGTAGTTATGTTTTATCTGATGAAACGGAGAATTTCTCTACTCTGCGTGATTCATCAATTATACGCTGAAATAAGCCTACGACCGCTTGATCATCTAATGGTCCATCATTCTTGCTTAGCATCATTTTGATGATCTCTCTCTCTCTCGCAGGATCATATATGGCTAACCCGAGTTCATTTTTTATCTCTCCTAATTCAATTGCTAATTGAGCTCTGTCGTTAAGTTGTTTTAAGAGATCAGTGTCAATTGAATCAATCGCTTTCCTTATTTCTTTGATCCTGTCCATCTTTCAGCTCAATTACTCAGCGCTTGCCGAACAGCCCTGAAAAGTGACCTTAACTCATTAACGGAGTTGTCATCATCGGCGTTCAGTAACTTTACAAAGGCGCTGCCGATGACTATACCGTCGGAATAGGGCGCGAGTCTGAGAGCAGACTCTTTTGAATCCACTCCGAATCCCACCAATATTTTTCTGCCGGAGAGCTGCTTCACTCTCTCTAAATATTCTTGAATGTCCTCCGGTAAATTATTTTGTTGCCCGGTAACGCCGAATACTGAGACACAATAAATGAACTCGGTGGAGAGTTCACTGACAAATTTGATCCGTTCATCTGTTGTATTCGGCGCAACGAGAAATATGGTGCTTATGTTGTTATCTCTTGCCGATTTGACATATGGTTCTGATTCTTGAGGAGAAAGATCGGGTATGATAACACCGTCAACTCCTACTTCGGCACATTCTGAAAAGAACTTTGATATCCCCCGTTTATAGATGGGATTTGTGTATCCCATCAACACGAGCGGGACTTCATGAACTTTTCTAAGTGACTTGACCAAACTATAAATGTCGTCAAGGTCAGTGCCGTTATTCAGAGATCGATTCGACGCCTCCTGGATGACCACGCCATCTGCCAACGGGTCGGAAAACGGGATGCCGATCTCAATTATGTCAGCTCCCTCTTCGGCGAAGAGTTCAAACACTTCACGTGACCTATCAAGCGTTGGATAACCCGCAACCATATAAGGAACCAATAGAGTAGTGTTGGACTTGTCATTGCTTCGCGAGAGCTCTGTGAGTCTATTCTCCATTGGAAACCTCTTCTGAAAAGTCTTTATCGCCTCTGCCTGATAAACAGACGATGATTCCATCGCTCTTTTTATAATCAGTCGCTATCTGAATCAGTTTAGCGATAGCATGGGATGATTCGATCGCCGGAATGATGCCCTCTGTTCTTGATAACAGCTTAAAAGCCTCTAAAGCTTCGGTATCGCTGACCGAAGAATATTGAACTCTGCCGCAATCTTTCAAATAAGAGTGCTCGGGACCTGAACCGGGATAGTCCAATCCTGGCGCAATCGATTCCGCGGGGGATATCTGACCGTTTGAATCCTGTAGAATATATGAGAGGCTTCCGTGCAAGACTCCCGGTGAGCCTTCGGAGAGAGAGGCGGAGTGATTTCCCAATTCCAATTTTTCTCCTCCCCCCTCGACGCCGTAAAGTTTCGCGTCAGTCGATAAAAACGGATGAAACA
>SORU01000027.1 GCA_004402915.1 Fidelibacterota bacterium MT.SAG.2 | reverse complement strand
TTCGTTCTTGATCTTAAAGGTGTGGATTGGATTAACAGTTCCGGATTAGGAATTCTTATCAGCGGTCTGACCACAGTTCGAAATAGCGGGGGTGATTTATGTCTGGCTCAACCGGGAGATAAAATTAAAAATATTCTGACTATCACTAAATTATCTTCTGTTTTTAATTCCTTTGACAAATTAGATGATGCTGTCGCCAGCTTTAAATAACTTTTCATTTCCCAATACATCCTACGGAGAGAATTTAATTAATATATTGTCAGTGTCCCTGCTATGTCGGTAACGATAGTAGTCGGAGGACAATGGGGCGATGAAGGAAAGGGAAAAATTGTCGATATTCTTTCAGCCGATGCCGACGGCGTAGCGCGATATCAGGGAGGAGCGAATGCCGGTCATACTATTCTCATCGATAAAAAACAATATGTTCTGCACCTTATTCCTTCCGGTATTCTCAGAAATGCTACTACCTGTTACATCGGGAACGGCGTGGTCGTTGATCCTGATGCGTTTTTAGGCGAGATTGAATTTCTCAATTCCGAAGGGATTGATATTGAAGGACGTCTGTTCCTGAGCAACAACGCGCATCTCGTTACTCCATTACACATCTTATCTGATAAAGCTTCTGAAACCGGCAGTAATAAAATCGGAACCACGCTTAGAGGAATCGGTCCTGCTTACACTGATAAGATCTCCCGCATCGGCATTCGGGCGATAGATCTGTTGAATGAAGCTGATTTCAAATCGAAACTCCATAATAATTACGAGCTCTTTGCGAGTCGTTCTGCCGGCAGCAATAGCGAACTTCCTTCATTCGATAAGCTGTTTGAACCGTACTGGGCTTCAGCTTCCAAACTAATTCCTTATCTTTCCGACGTTACCGCCCAGCTGCAGGAAATGGTCCGGAACGGGGATAATTTACTTTTAGAAGGAGCGCAGGGAACATATTTAGACGTGGACCATGGTACTTATCCATATGTCACATCTTCTAACCCTTCGGCAGGCAGCGCATGTTCGGGCGTTGGAATCGGACCCACAAAAATTGACAGAGTCGTTACTGTTTTCAAAGCATATACTACAAGAGTTGGATTAGGACCGTTTCCCACCGAGCTCGAAGATGAGATAGGTAATTTGATCAGAGAAACCGGAGTCGAATTCGGAGCTACAACCGGCAGAAAAAGAAGATGTGGATGGTTTGACATCCCTCTCGCCAATCGAGCGATCGGTATAAACGGAACTAGTGATATCGCTCTGACCAAACTTGATGTATTGGACGGACTTGAGGAGATCATGTTGTGCGTGGGTTATAAACTAAACGGAGAAAAAATAGATTATTTTCCAAGAAATGTAGAAGAGATGGACTCGGTTGTTCCAATTTACGAAACTATTCCCGGTTGGAAAACAGAATTAAAACACTTTTCTTCTTACTCCGAACTGCCGGAAAATGCGAAAAATTATATTTCAACTCTTGAGGACTACCTTGAATCGCCCATCAAAATGATCTCCGTGGATCCTCAAAGAGAAAAAATTATCTTAAGATAAATTAAAAATCACGGCAATCTGACTACCGTGATCTCGAGAACCGATTTTATTTAAAATTTATTTACTTATTCATGCCCAATGTTTCAAGATGATGATATAGATTACTCAACGTAACACCTAATTCATGCGCTAATTTATTCTTATCCCAGTTATTGTTGGCAAGTCGTTCAGTTAAAAATTCCTTTTTGAATACCCGCACCGCCTCCTTCAGAGTTAAATTTTCATAATCATGCGCTATATTTCTCGGCCTATCCATTACATGATGCATCATCTCGATTAGTTCACGAACCTCTGAGACAATTTCGCCGGACAATAGCGCTCTTTCGCTATCATCAACTGCCTTAGCCTCTTTCAGATCGATAGTGTCTTCATTCAATTTTGAATTCAGTTCGTGATATAATTGAGCGAATCTCCACGAACCGTCAAGCTCCCGGTTGGTTCTGCCGATATACTCCGACCTTAAGTCAAAGTCATCCTCCAACATACTTTTCGATTCTTCTATCTGTCCCGTTTTGAGCAGGAACGCTGCATACTCTTCAAGGGAAGTTGTGGTTTCCTGTTCATCCGGTAAACTCCTTGACAGAGCGAGCGACTCCGAATAAAGTTTATCAGCTTCTTCATCGCCGCCGATCACTGAATAGCACTGTGCCAAATTCCTCAAACTTTTTATAGTTAAAACGGGATCGGTTCTGTCTTTCAAACAATCTTCGAAATAGGTGATCGACGGAGTGATAAGATTCAATTTAAGGTTTAGTTCGCCCAGATTGAAAAACAAATTGGATAACGGCAACTTACCTTTGGTTTTTTGAGCGAATCGCAGCGCCTCCCGGTATGAATTCAGAGCTGATTCATTTTCTCCCATATCTCTATACGCATTACCTATTGTCGTATGAATTTCTGCACGTTTTTCGTGTTCTTCGCCTTTTTTATAAATTGTCGCAGCCATATTGAGTAAACTGATCGCTCCTTCATAATCTCCTTTTCCGAAATTCAGAAGAGCCTTTGAGTTAAGTATCTCCGCCTTCTGAAAAGGAATTTCTACCGTGTTGGTTGCCGCATCGATCGATTCTTCTGCTTTAGAATATTGCTGTAATGCTATACGGTAATTCGCGATATAAGTATTAATTTTTGTTTTCACTTCGCTTGATTTCGCGAAATTCCTTGCAGTCATAAGAAATTCACCTGCAAGACTTGGTCCTTCTACTCCTAATACTATATTCGCAAGGACTTGAAATATCTCCGCTTTCTGGTCATCGTCAGTTGATTTTTCGAGTGCCTTGTAAAACTCTTCAAGACCGCCATCTTTCTTTATGATATCAGATTCTCTTGCGGCGTTGAGAAGGATATTCAGTTCATAATCGGTAAGAACTTCCGTGTATGAGATTATTTTATTTATGTCGTTATCTGTGGTGGTCAAATTCCCCCTTATTTCCCGATTACTTTAATGGAAAGAATAATTTTTTTCTCTTTAAATTATAATTAAGTTTATATTAATAAAAATCAAATCTCTTTGCAACCTTTATTATTACTGTAACAAATAGGAACCCCGATAAGTCTGAAATACCATTGCGAATCCCATCCCATCTCTCTCATAGTTCAAAAAAGGACTATATTAGGTCTGATATGTGGTGCCAAGTTATCAGTGTGATATATTGATAATTCCGGTCCGGAAATTCAAACATCTTGACTATTGGAGTCTCTGATTGGTATTATTTTCAGTGCCTGAAATTGAATATTTAAATCGATGAAAATAAATAAGATACTTATAGCAAATCGCGGCGAGATAGCTCTCCGAATACTTAGAGCCTGCAACGAGATGAACATAAGATCCGCATCCATATATTCTGATATTGACAGAACCTCCCTGCATGTTTTATACGCGGAAGAGGCTTACTCGGTCGGGGCTGCTCCTTCTTCGGAAAGTTATCTAAGAATTGATAAAATAATTGATGTTGCCAAAATCGCGGGAGTTGATGCAATTCACCCCGGTTATGGGTTTCTTTCGGAAAATGCCGAATTCGCTAAAGCGGTTGCAGACAATGAAATGATCTTCATAGGACCTTCTCCGGAAGCTATCAATCTTTTAGGCGACAAGACCAAAGCAAAGGCATTGGCTTCAAGTTGCGGTGTAGATTCCGTTCCCGGATCTGACAAGCCGATCGAGTCTCTTGAGTCGGCATTGGAGATCGCTGAAGAGATAGGTTTTCCGGTTCTGCTCAAAGCCGCATCGGGAGGCGGCGGTAAAGGAATGAGAATAGTTAATGACTCTTCCGCTATGGAAAAGATGTTCAGGATCGCCTCTTCTGAAGCGGAAAGTTCATTTGGTGATCCCAGCGTTTTCATTGAAAAATATCTCTCTCGCCCGCACCATATTGAGTTCCAGATATTAGCGGATGCTCACGGCAATGTGGTTCATTTAGGAGATAGAGAATGCTCTGTCCAACGGCGTTATCAAAAGATTATAGAAGAATCACCATCTCCGTTCATCACAGATGAAGTACGCTCGAAAATGGGAGAAAATGCTGTTGAGATCGTGCAAGCGGCAAATTATCTTGGTGCCGGAACGGTTGAATTTTTAGTGAACAGCGAGATGGAGTATTATTTTCTTGAAGTGAATACACGACTCCAGGTGGAGCACACAATTACAGAAATGAGAACCGGTATCGATATCGTAAAAGAGCAGATACGCATTGCCGAAGGGAATAAACTTTCGTTCACTCAGGAGGATATCAGATTCACCGGACACGCCATAGAATGCCGGATAACATCTGAGGACACTTCAAATGATTTTCTTCCCACAACCGGCAGAATAACAAGCTTAATTGAACCAGGAGGACCCGGAATAAGGATAGACAGCGGAGTTCGACAAGGATCGGAAATGACCGCATACTATGACCCTTTGATGTCAAAATTGGTAGCATGGGGCAAAGACAGGGCAGAATCGATCGCCCGCTCTGATCGAGCTCTCTCAGAATATGTTATTTCGGGATTGCCTACTTCTATTCCCTTCTGTAAAAAAGTATTAAATCATAAGGATTTTCTTGAAGGCGATTATGACACATCTCTCTCAGATTCAATTTTGAAGTACAGTGCTTCCGCGGATCATGAATCTGAGCATACTGCCGCCGCAATAGGGGCTGCTACATACAAAATAGATTCAAAACCAAAGAACTTCTCAAATGGAAGCTCATTGAATGGTCATTTATCATTGTGGAAAAGAAGCGGTCGGGAATCATCACTCCGGTGAAATATTTTTGCAAAATAAACGAGTTTGAATTTCAGCTATCTGTCAACCATGAAACCGATGAGATTCGCATCAACGGTTCACAAGAGACCAATGATATTGACCTTGTTAAAATCGACGAAGGATTATATCACATATTATTAGAAAACAGTTCCTATCTTGTATCGGTCACTGATACAAATATAGATTTTAGAACGTCTGTCGGAGGGGAAGAATACATTGTTGAGATTGAAGACGATATCAGCAGACTTAAATCAAAGTATGGAGGTACGGATGCAGAGGTCAAAAATCTCGGAAAAGTCCATTCGCCTATGCCGGGACTTGTAGTTAAATTTTATGTTTCAGTAGGTGATGATGTGCTGTTGAATACTCCTCTTTTGGTGCTCGAGGCGATGAAAATGGAAAATGAAATAAATGCGCCTATCAAAGGTAAAATTACGGATATCAATGTTTCAATCGGTCAAAATATTTCTACAGAAACCTTACTGATGACGATAGGGCAGTGATGACTGAACGATCTGATACTAAAAAATCATTTTATAAGCCTGAAGAAGAGACTCAAGATTACAATTCCAATCTTGGAGACCCGGGCAGCCCTCCCTTCACAAGAGGTATTTATGAGGAAATGTACCGCAAACGCCACTGGACCATGCGTCAATATGCCGGATATGCATCCGCGGAAGAATCGAATATTCGTTATAAATATCTCCTTGAACAAGGTAATACAGGTCTCTCGGTGGCATTCGATCTTCCAACCCAAATAGGATATGATTCTGATAGTCCGGATGCTCTTGGAGAGGTCGGAAGGGTTGGCGTTGCGATTGACAGCATCCTCGACATGGATGCTCTGTTCAACGGCATTGATCTTGAAAACGTTTCAACCTCCATGACCATCAACGCCACTGCTCCGATAATCCTTTCGCTTTATGCCGCTGTGGCGGAATCAAGAGGTTCGACTCTGTCCCTCTTATCGGGCACTATTCAGAATGATATTTTAAAAGAGTATATAGCGCGAGGAACTTACATCTATCCCCCTGCGGAAAGCCTAAGGCTTATCACCGATCTGTTTGCCTATTGCTCACAGAATATGCCGAACTGGAATACGATATCCATTTCGGGCTATCATATCAGGGAAGCCGGTTCCACCGCAATACAGGAACTCGCATTCACCTTCGCAAATGCTATCACCTATTCCGATGCTGCGATAAAAGCAGGTCTTGAATTTGACTCGTTCGCTCCCCGCATTTCATTCTTTTTCAACTGCCATAACGACTTTTTTGAAGAAGTGGCGAAGTTCAGGGCATCACGCCGCATCTGGTATCGAATAGCAAAAGAACGATTCAAATCGAAAAATCCCAAGAGTATGGCGCTTAGGTTTCACACTCAGACAGCCGGTTCTACTCTCACCGCTCAGCAGCCGTATGTGAATATCGCGCGAACAACATTGCAGGCTCTATCCGCTGTGCTTGGCGGCACTCAGTCACTCCATACAAATTCTTTTGATGAGGCGCTTGCTCTTCCTACGGAGGAGTCTGTAAGAATTGCGCTGCGATCTCAACAGGTTATAGCGTTCGAGAGCGGAGTGGATAAAGTTGCTGATCCTTTAGGCGGCTCTTGGTTTATAGAGCACTTGACCGATGAGATCGAAACGGCTGTTTTCGAATACATTGAAAAAATCGATGGAATGGGTGGAGCGCTGAAAGCTATAGAGAAAGGCTATATCCAGGACGAGATAGCAGATAGCGCCTATAAGTACCAGCAATCCATTGAAGATGGTTCTCAACTTATCGTAGGAGTTAATTCATTCAAGTCGGATGAAACTCTGAAACCTCAGACCTTGGAGATAGACCCCAAGATTGCTGAAAAACAAGCTGATAAATTGGCAAATTTGAAGAACGAACGAAATTCCTCAGCAGTGGAGAGTTTACTTTCCAAACTATCCCGCGCAGCCGAAGGAACCGAAAATACGATGCCGATAATTCTTGAATGTGTAAAATCGAAAGCCACATTAGGTGAAATATCCGACGCATTTAGAAAAGTTTTCGGTGAATACACACCGCGCTGACTCATGCCGTCATCTTTAACACTCGGAACACCGCTGATTCATTTTGAGACTGTGGATTCGACTAACAAAGCTGCGCTCAGAGCGAGCTCGAATGGAGCTGCGGAAGGAACACTGTTCGTCGCGGAGACGCAAACCGCCGGCAGAGGAAGGCAATCAAGGAAATGGCATTCTCCTCCAGGTCTCGGTCTATATTTTTCAGTCCTTTTGCATCCTAAGACAGCTGCTTTGGAAGCAAACAATTTGGTCTTACAATCCGCCGTAGCCGTGTGCAACGCCATAGAGGAACTCTATGATTATCCTGTCGGTATCAAATGGCCTAATGATATTTACTCCGAAAATAAAAAACTCGGCGGCATATTGCTTGAGACGACAATTACGGATAATACTATAGAAAATGCTGTTATAGGTATTGGACTGAATATGAGGCATTCGGTAGAGGATTTTCCGAACGAATTGCGTGAAAAAACTACATCTCTCCAAATTGTTACCGGTAAGGATTGTACTAACACTCTTCTACTCGATAGGATATTATCTATTTTCGGAAACTATTATTTTAAGAGAGAGAAATGCGGCATCAATGAATGGATCAAGAGATGTGTTCATATGGAAAAACGGATTTATATAAATCATAACGGAGTCGCATTGCGAGGTAGTTTCCACGAAGTTTCATCCGATCTCTCATTTATACTTAAGGATGATTCAGGACATAAAAATAAAATAGAGTACGGAGAAATTTCTCTGGATATGGAGGTTTAGATATATGATTCTTGCTGTGGACATCGGAAACAGTGATACTACATTGGGGCTATTCTCCGATGAAAAATTAATACATGATTGGAGGACCACAAGCGGGTTTTCCCGTACATCTGATGAATACGGTGTACTGATCAATTCGTTCCTTTCTCAGGCAAAAACCGCATCTGACGACCTTTCGGGAGTGGTTATTTGTTCTGTCGTCCCGTCATTGACAGACATAATTGCTCATATGTCGGAGAAATATTTACACAAAACTGCGATAATCGTTTCCAGCAAATTGGATTTGGGAGTACCGATTCTGATCGATAACCCTGAACAACTCGGCGCCGACCGCATCTGTAACGCCGTTGCCGGAATTAGAGATTACGATCTTCCATTAGTTGTCGTAGACTTCGGTACCGCCACCACGTTTGACGTTATTTCTTCAAATGGAGAATACTTGGGAGGAGTAATCGCCCCCGGTGTCGAAACCTCAGCAAATGACCTCTTTCGCAGAGCAGCGCAGTTACCTAAGATCGATTTTCGATTTCCGGATAAAATAATCGGCAAAAACAGCATTCATTCGATGCAGTCAGGAATCATGAATGGCGCAGTTGCTGTCGTAGATTCTATGATCTCTGCTATCGAAAAGGAGATAGGGGAAAAAATGAATACAGTCGCTACAGGCGGGTTTGCCCATCTGATAACTCCGAAATGCACTACTGTCAATGATATAAATGCGCATCTGACGTTAGAGGGCTTGAACTATATATACAATATCGTAAGCAGTAAATGAGACGGAGATGTTAAATTGAAGATCGCTCTTGTGCAGCAAAGTGTCACTGATGATCTTGATGATAATCTTAACAGAGGATTAAACGCAATGGAAGACGCGGCGGCCAACGGCGCAGATCTTATCGCCTATGCCGAGCTCGCCTTCGAGCCGTTTTATCCCCGTCGGCATTCTGATGGCGATCATCTGACCCTTGCTCACACCATTCCGGGAAAATTCACTGATGAATTCTGTGAAAAAGCAAAAAAACTCGGTGTTGTGGTCGTGCTGAATCTTTTCGAAAAGGATGGAAACTCAACTTATGATTCCTCGCCTGTGATAGACAGTGACGGCGCATTGCTCGGTGTAACCCGCATGATGCACATTACCGATTATAAAAATTTTCATGAGCAGGATTATTATACACCTTCTTCAAATATTCCTCCGGTCTATGATACGGCTATCGGAAAAGTAGGAGTGGCTATCTGTTATGACCGGCATTATCCGGAGGTCATGCGTTCTCTCAGGCTTCAAGGAGCCGAGCTCGTGGTTATCCCACAGGCTGGCACTGTAGGAGAATGGCCCGACGGGTTGTACCAGGCAGAGGTTCAAGTCGCCTCATTTCAAAACGGATATTATGCCGCGCTCGTCAATCGACTCGGAGTTGAAGGAGATCTTCATTTTGCTGGAGAATCGTTCGTTACGGCGCCGGATGGAAAAGTAATCGCCTCGGCTCCTACAGGTGAAGAGACGATACTTTACGCTGATTTAGATTTTTCTTTGTTGAGCGAAAGTCACGCATCACGGTATTTTCTTAAAGACAGACGACCGGGAAGTTATGATGCTATAAGTTGAATTATTATCAGTTTGAAGTTGTATCTATCGCGACTTCATTGCTATTGGTATCAATGATTCTGAATCGTTTCGATTTCAATATCTTGCCGTCTGCTGAAACAATGTCCACTCTCCAATCACCCGTCCAATCTTTTTGAATCACTTTTGTCGACCAAGTTCTCCATCTATATCCACGGACATTAAGTTTCACATCAGCCCTGCGATTTTCGCCGTGGTACCAGACATGACTGACAGTAGTGGAATCACCCATCCCCCGTATTTCCGTGTAACAAAATAGGGTACCGACACTATCGGCGAAAGTATCAGATTCCCCGACAGGTTGACGGTTTTCCACTCCTGTGCTGACGACAATACGCTCAATTTTCAGTATAGACTGAGCCTTCAGATCAATCAGGGCAACGATCGGTATAAAAAGAACCAGTAAGAATTTTTTTACTATATTTATATTTAAATACATCAGTTAAGTATAATCTAAAAGGTTAATTCAAATTTGCAATAGACATAAATTCTGAACTCCTCGGAAGAGTTTCAAACACCCAGTCCGCACCCGCTGATCTAAGAATACTTTTTTCATTATCGCCATCACGACGAGCTATGCCGATCGCTCTGTAATCATTCACGACTGCGCAGTGCACATCATGGATGGTATCTCCAACCACGAATACCTCATCATTATCAAATTTTACGTTCCAGATGCTCTCAGCCCGACTAACAGCAATAGGAGGAAGTCTGTTCCTATCAGGATCGTCACTTGCGAACGCTCCGATGCCGAAATAATTTTCTATACCGAATGGGGATAATTTTATCATCGCCGAACGTTTCATATTCCCCGTTACCAACCCGAGATAGATGTTTTTCTTTACCGAGAGTTCATAAATAATATCTTTTACTTCATCGAACATCTTTTTTTCGGTCGCATTTATATATCTCTCTTTAAGCCGTTTGTAATAAATAGGGAAAAAATTTACAAGAGTTTCATCCATCTCTTCTCCGTTCACGCCCGCTCTTTGAAGCATTTCTTTTAAGATCAGAGGATCTGTGAAACCTGCTACGTGCTTAAATTCGAGGGAAATCTTTCTGCCGGTCAACTCTGTGGTTATCTCTATAAAAAGCTTTCGAGCAATTTTCCCGGGCGAGATCAGTGTTCCGTCAATATCAAAAAGAAAAAGAGCTTTACTGCCGTTCAATTCGTAGAATTTTCTAAGATATGAGTGTGATTCCGGCTCAAACCTCATGTCCGCAAACACCGCAAAACCCGGCTTTTCTAAACAACGCTGAACCGCACTTAATACAATAGCCTGCTTGATCGGCTTCAGGCACCGTAAAATCCGGTTGCAACACGGGTTTCATTTTAGCACCATTTAATGAATCAAGCTGCTTCATTGCCCGCATAGCTTTATCTCTGTAACTCGTTGTGAGTTCATCAAAATCAGCTTCACTGATCTTTCCCATTTGAAAATCAAGTTCTATATCCTTGATTTCACGAAAGAGAGCTCTTTTTTGTCTCAGCAGTTCGTCTGCCGCAATTTGTTTGTCATCGCGGCTAAGATTAAATTTTTGCCTCTTATCCAATATCGGTTGAAGCAGCAATCCCCCGACTAAGAGAACTATCAGACCCATTATCAGTTCAATCAAATCTTATTCCGCTAAAAGTCATCAAGTTCGTCATCAAGTTGTTGGGAATACTTACTACTCTCATTTCCCGGAATTCGGGATTTTTGCGCCTCAGCGCTGACTGTGTTTTCTTTCCAGCGCTTCAAAACAACTAATATCATAAGCCCGAAACCCAACACTGCAAATATCGGAACTAACCACGCTGATAGATAAAAGCCTTCCGCTTTAGGAGCAGCCAAAATCCTGTCTCCGTAGGTTTCTATGAAACTCAATACTATAGCGTCAGAGTCCATGCCTTTCTCGATGAGAGCATCCACTTCATTTCGCATCCTCTCTGCCGTACCGCATGAACAGGAGTAAAGAACCAAGTTAGGACACGTTCCACACTGACATGTCAATTTACTGGTTATCTCCCTCAAAGTTGGTTTTTCTTGGCTGATCGCCACCGTAGAGAGGTTCAGACCTATGATCAAACTCAATGTCGCTATCTTAATAAATTTTTTCATTGTTTTCCTTTCACGGATAAAATAACTATCCTGAACTCCTAATTCAATCTCAATTCGGATGAAATGGGATCCCGCAGCTTCCACAGAATTGAGCATCCTTCTCTACTTTCTCTCCGCAATTACTACAAAAATTCGGTTCCCTGTCAGACCTATAAACCAACTTCTCAGGCGGTCTGTTTCCTTCCGAATGAACCGTATTTTTCTTTCTTTTGGCTCCTGCCCGTTGAACTTTACTGCGTTTTTTTGCACTTTTCCCAAAATAGGTATAAACCATCAAACCGACCAAAAGAATAAGAACTCCTGTGGATATCAGGGTATATATGTCTGTCCCTTTTTCTGATTTTTCAAGTTTTTGTAATGAAGTTTCCGGACTTGATTTAAAATAACTGACACTCACTTTTTTCGTCTCGCCCGCCGCCAAACTGCCGGCGGAGACTTGAAAATGTAAAATCCCCTTTTCATCGGTAAAATTTTGGAAGCTCGGCGGAGTAGTTTGAAAATCTAATGAACCCACAGGCTTTTGAACTTCATAGGAAAAATTGATCACCGGATAGTATGCTTTGTAACTGTAGTTGAACACTTTATCGTTCACTCCCGGTTTGAACGGATTGAAATAATACTCCAAATGAAAATTACGTTCTTTCAGAACGAACGATATATAGGTTCCTTTTTCATCTACCTTAACTTCAAAAGAATCATGAATATGCGCTCCTGTCAGCGTCACAGAAGCAACATGAGGGTCTTTGGTTCCCGGGAGAACATTAATATGTATCTCTGTCGGCAGTTGCACGTCACCTGACACACTTCCTTTATACATTACAAGGACCTGACTGTTATCATATTCCGGCCAGAGCGATATTGCCAATTTGGGAATAGTAATATTTTGTTCTTGCGCGAACGAAATAGTCGCCGATTGCAAAACCGCCAATATCATGATCAGTCGAATTATAAACATCCGTCTATGCTCCGCTTTAAACATTTATAAAATATTTAACAATCTTAATTCATCTCCATCGTATTCTTATTTCTCTCTCTTGCCCGAAGTCGCTTGAGAACAGCTTCCCTGAGACTGCTCTCGGAATCCAACATAAACTGACCGGAAGTAACAACCCGTTCACCGCTTCTCAAGCCACTAATGACTTCATAATAACCTCCATCTCCCTGAACGCCAAGAATAATTTCTCTTGGATCGTATTTACCCTTTCCGACCTCAACAAATACTAATTCTCTCTCCCCGGAATGAATAACGCTTTCCTTCGGCACTACAATGGTTTTTTCCCGTTTAGCCGTTTTTATCAAAATATTGGCGTACATTCCGGGTTTAAGTTTTCCGTCTTTATTATCAAATTCAAGTCTTACTTTTATCGTTCTTGTCTTTGAATCGAGGAATGGATAAACATACGCTACGCTTCCCTTGAACACCTTACCCGGGATGTAAGAGAGCGTCATCTCTGCTTCCAATCCGTCCTCAAGCCAGGGCAGTTCATACTCGTAGATATCGGCATAGACCCAAACTTTTGAGAGGTCCGCGATGGCATAGAGGGTCATACCTTCGGTCACATTCATACCTTCGGTTGCCATCTTTTCCACAACTATTCCGTTGAACGGAGAGTAAATGGTCATCACTTTATTCACTTTAAGTGTTCTTTCAAGCTCCTCTATCTGCTCAGGAGTTACATCCCAGTTTGCCAAACGTTCTCTTGTTGATCGCAGTAAAGCTGTTGCTCCGGTGCTGTTCGAGTTCTTGTTAGCGAGAACAGTCAAATATTCCTCTTGCGTTGATACCAATTCAGGACTGTATATATCAAGTAGCGGCTCACCCTTATAGACCCTTTGACCTGTGTAATCGATATACAATGATTCAATCCACCCTTTAACTTTCGTGTGAACGTGTGTAAAACGAGTTTCATCGTAGTCCACCAATCCTATAGTCCGTATTTCCTTGCCTAAGCTTCTGACTTCCACCGGAGTCGTGAGAATCCCCATGTTCTGTACAACAGTCGGATCAATGGTGATTACAGATTCCGAGCCACCCATTCCATCTTCATAAACCGGTACAAGGTCCATCCCCATTGGAGATTTTCCCGGTTTATCGCTGATATAGTTCGGATCCATTGGGGCGACCCAATATTTAATTTTTCGCTCTTGTTCAGTATTTTGAGTGGTCATCGTTGCTGCCTGAAAAGTTCGAATTGGTGTAAGAACCATATCGCATATAGGGCAGTTACCCGGTCCTTCATGGACTACCTCAGGATGCATACCGCAGGTGTACAAGCCACTTTCCGCATCCACACTTTCATGCGCACCATTATACTCATTCTGCATGTACAGTGTACTTAGACCATAGCCTCCCAGAATTACAGCCAATCCAATTATCGTATATATCGTTTTCTTATTCATTTTTATACCTCGTAAATCTTTCTTTATGCTTCTTTTTCAATCAATTTCATCCCACAGACCGGACAATCGCCGGGGCTCGTCTCTAAAACATCAGGATGCATCGGGCAAATGTATTCGCCTTCGGCATCGTGATCGTGCTCTCCCTCCACAAATACCAAATCCATGTCGCACATAGGGCAACTCCCTGCTTCCTGAGCGATGACATCAGGATGCATCGGACAGAAATAGTATCCTTCAGCCATTTCAGCTGCGTGATCATGTTTTTCACTCTCCTCAGTCATCGAATTCTCATTAGTTACCGATTGATAGAACAGCCCTATTGCCAATACCGTACTAATTATCACAAGCACGATTATAATCAACACCTTTTTTTCCATGATGTTTCCCCTTTTAATTTAGTTTTATGCCTGCAGTCGCTTCTAATCTTGCTATTGATTTTTCGTAATTACTTAAAATCTTATAATAATTGATCTGATGCTCGAACAGCGTGATCTGATTGTTCAATAATGTAATGAAGTCAACCTTGTCAACCTGATAACCCGAGAGTGCAGAGTTTAAGCTCTGTCTCGCTTGCGGCAGCAATCTTGTTTCATATAATGTAAGCAGCTCGTTACCCTTATCGATGTCAGCGTAATTGATCTCGATGTCTCTTTTGACTTTATTTAACGCGTCCTTATATGATTCTTCGGAGATGCGGACAGATGCTTCAAATTCCTCGATTTTACTCGATTGTCTGTTACCGGGTTTTATCGGCAGACTGAACCCGACATTCACAGATAAAAAATCTGCCCCTTTTCCCATAGTTACTCCGGTAAGCTCATCCCTTTGAGTGTAAGCAACTCCTACAGACAGATCAGGCAGGAATAGCTTACGCGAATACTTTACCATTTTCTCCCTGCTCTTGATACGGTGTTTTATTGCTTTTAAAAGCGGTCTATTTTCTTCTACCATCACCGTCAGTTCGATTTCCGACAAAATATTCTCAGTCTTAGACAGCGTACCGGAAATAATAATAGGTGTCGGGGGGGGTCTGTTCATCAATGTATTTAATCGCGCAACTATCTTCTTTCTATCAAAATTCAAATTTATCAACCTCTCTTCAAACTTTGATAAGGTGACTTGAGCCTTCAACACATCTTGTTGAATTCCTCTGCCTACCGAATATCTCGTTTCCGCTATCTCGACGAAGCTCTTTAGAAGTCCGATATTTTCCTTATTGATCCCTATTGATTTGTCCGCAAGATATAGATTGAAATAATCCTCTTTGACTTGACGAACCAAAATCCCCTCGAGCTCTGACCTCTCTTCTTTGCTTGCCATAACCTCATATGAAGCTGCATCTGATATTGCGCCTAATTTCCCCGGAAAGGGCACTCTCTGCATGAGCGATACCTGTTTTCCCGTCATCGGTTCCTGATTGAAGAGCCAGGAGTCAATCGGAACATTCATCATACCGAATTTAAGAGTGGGATCCATCCATGATCCTGCCTGATCCCGTCTTTCATCCGCTCTTTTTATCTTCCATTTGGAAACGTTGAGAGCCGGATTGAAACTTATCGTGGCTTCAATCGCCTCTTCGAGAGAGAGTATTGCGGTACTGTCGTTAGGCGCACCATTAGCAGCTGCCGCAAAAGTAAATCCCAATATCATAGTTACTACTGTTTTTGTAGTCGTTTTCAATTATTAAACTCCATTCAATTTTATTCCACGCTATCTAAGCCGAGGAGACAATGATCCCGTAAAAATGGAATCAGATCAGATAATGAACGAAATTCAGATTAGGTTAAAGAGACTGAATCGAGAATATATATGGGCGCTATCTTACATTTTGAGTGAACTGTAGAATAACGACAGTGCGAACCGAATTGAGAATTTGATTCGAATGTGATTATATCATAATCATTAGTATAACTTAAATCTTTGTGCGATAACGACCGTGTAATCTGAGTTTTCAGAGCCGGAATTTCGGAAACCCGGATGTCGATTGAGGAGCAGGCGTGGTTCAGACTTAATAATAAATTTACCATATCGTCATGACAGCAACTCTTTATATTTTTCTGCATGTGATCATGGATAGAACACATATTATCACATTTTCCATATGCAAAAATTGTTGTAATCGGCGACAAAACAAGAAGAGCAATAATCAGTATACTCATACTTATTTCTATTATGTTGTTACTTTTTTCCATCCTATTCCTGCACGAATATACTGATTAATTGTGATATTGCAAGCTTTTTGGGTGAAAAGAGCATAACCGAATACGGGAATTAAGAAAATTAGATTGTAATATTTTGTATTGAACCGGTGTATATTAGTTTGATAATTATGGAACTATCGATGTGTAACCGGGAATTTTATAAAATGAACGACAGACTGATAAAAACTTTTAGCGCTCTATCAAATAACCAAAGATTAGCCATCTTTCAAAAAATCTGCGAAAAAACTCACTGCTGTTTCTACGATTCTACCAGTGCAGAAATTTCTGATGATCTTTATAGCTGCAATGTGGGCGAAATATCAAGCACATTCGAACTCGCTCCAGCTACTGTATCCCATCATCTGAAAGAACTTAAAAATGCGGGGCTAATAAATATGCAGCGGAAAGGAAAGTTCATTTATCTCACTCCCCTTCAGGAGCCGTTGGAAGAGCTAAAACTTTTTTTTAGCGGGATATTAAACCAATAACTTATGGAGAGCAGTGTGGAATCGATTATTTTAAAAGCAACCAAAGACGATATTCCCGCCATAACTATGTTACTAAAGGAGACAAACCTCCCCCCTGACGACCTTGAAAGGTGGATCGATAATTTTTTAGTTCTGACTATCGACGGCAAAATAGAAGGATGTATAGGACTCGAACAATGGGACAGTATCGGTCTTCTCAGATCGTTCGTAGTTTCAGAGAATTTCCGTTCGAGAGGTCTTGGATCCAGACTATACTTGAAGTTAATAGCTCTGGCTAAAGAGATGAATTTGAGCTCGATCATATTACTCGCTATGGCAGCTTCGGATTTCTTCGAGAAAAATGGTTTTAAATTTATAAACAGGAACGAAACCCCTAAAAGCGTTAATAATTCCGTTCAATTTAAACTTGATGAATGCAAATCATACAATGTCATGAAATTGGATTTAAATTAGAATAGCAATGCGGTCAGGGCTCCGAAGGAGTGTCTCTGACACAAGCCCTGACTCGCACACTAACGCTACCACCATATTAAATCTATCGCCTGAGACATCTTGTCGGGTGAACCATTACCGCACCTCAGCTCCTCTCGCCTTGAGGGGAGTGCCTCGCAGAGGCGAGGGGTGTTCCAGAGGAACTCCCTTGGAGTAATTGTTTGGAATACTTAGTTCTTTCACAGAATAGGATAAATTACACCCTCCGTCACTACGTGACACCTCCCTCAAGGGAGGAGGTAGCATGCAGTCAGTCTGAATCCTGACTCGTACAAAAATTAAATGTGTGAGCGAGAGCTTTTAACCCTTCTGATTATAAACGTGTTCTTACTTATCTATATAGTATACAAAATCCGTTAGGGCGTTTAATTCTTCCTTTGGCAGCCAATCAAATTTCGGCATTATGCTGTTAGGATCGAACTTCTTAGGATCCAAAAAGTGGTCGTAAATGTACTCTCTATCATGCCTGAGCGTAACTCCCGCAAGATTAGGTCCGAATCCCGGTTCAGGGTCGTCAATCTTATGGCAGGCGCCGCATTTGTATTGAGAATATAGATTTGCCGAATAAAGTACCTCTTGCGTTACGGTTAATAATTCATCTCTCTGCGACGTACTGAGCCGAAGATAAAAGGATTTCAAATCTGTAATCTGATCAAGCGTTAAACTACCTTGCTCGACAATTTTTTCCGGTTGGGCAAGAGTCGGGTTTGAAAAATGTTCCTTTAACCAGATCACGCTCTTATCGCCGCTCGTTTTTAGAAGATCATATTCTCCCTCACCGTGACTACCGCCTATGTTGTGACATTTCATACATGTTTCATTTTGATATAGGTATCTTCCCGACAACTCGGGAGGTTGAAGCCGGGATGATTCTTGTCCCTCTTGCACCTCAACGATAACGGTCGATTCTTCCGGTCTATCGTCTGTTGCTCCTAAAATGGTCAGACCGCCGACTGTCATCATGGCGGCTGTCATTAAGGTTAACGCCAATTTTCTGTCTTTCAACTTTCTGGACGGATTTTTGTCGTAAAATGGTAAAAGTATCAATGCCAGGATTCCTATTGTAGGTATGATTATTGTTCCGATAATTTCGAGATTTCCAGGGAATATTTTTTGAAGCTGATACATCGATAGGAAATACCATTCCGGTTTTGGAACATAGGATGAATCTGTCGGGTCTGCCATTTTTTCAAGCGGCGCGCCGAATATGATTGCAAAACCGGAGAGGATCAGAAATATCAGTAAGATCGCAACTCCATCTTTGAAGAGCTGGTCGGGCCAAAAGCGGGATTTGAACTTGACCTCCTCGTCAGGAGATTTGAAAGGCGGAGCGATTCCTTGTCTCTTCTGTAAAAAAACGTGTATAGCTACCGCTCCCAACGTCAATAGAGGAAGCACAATGACATGCAGAGAATAAAAATGTGTCAGAGTAACTGAACCGATGACTTCTCCACCTTGCAGTATCTTTTGGATAACATCTCCCAGAATCGGAGCGGTTCCGGCAATATTGAGCGTTACTACGGTTGCCCAATATGCTTTTTGATCCCATGGAAGCAGATAACCGGTAAGTCCGAACGCCAATACAAGATTAAATAATATTACTCCGAAAATCCAGGTAAGTTCGCGTGGATATTTATATGCCGAATAAATAAATGTTCTGAGGAGATGTATAACTGTGAATACGACAAAAAAACTCGAACCCCAATGATGTAATCCACGAACGAATGCTCCCAAAAACAGGTCGTTCTGAACGTAACTCACGCTTAAGTGCGCCGCTTCCGGCGTCGGCGCATAGAACATAGAAAGGAAAATTCCTGTTGCAGCTTGTAATAAAAAAAGAAAGAGAGAGATGCTTCCAAACACGTGCGTCCAACCCACGCCTTCAGGCAGAGGCTCGTCAAGCAGCTCTTTAAACCCTTCGCGCATGTTTAGCCGTTCATCAAGCCAATTGATCACAGAATCTAACACTCTATGTTACGCTTGTGCTTCTATCTTTGGGTTCGCCTATAAGAAATTTTCCGTCTTCAAATTTTATTTCATGCCTTTTCAAAGGTTTAGGCGGAGGTCCGCCGATTACATTCCCTTCCCTGTCGTAAAGCCCGCCATGACATGGACAGGCAAAACTGTCTCTAACTTCATCAAATGATACCGTACATCCAAGATGCGTGCAGATAGGGGATAATGCCACGAGTTTACCTTCTGATTTGAAAACCCATGCGGTGGATAAGACTGTTCTCTTATTCCATCCGTCTATTATCTCTTTATTATAAATTACTTCTAAAGGAGTATCACTATTGAAATCATCCACCGCTCCGATCTCTATCCACTTGAATTTGGATTTAATGAAGGCGGGCGAGACAAAGAAGGAAAAAAGCGGCAACCCTATCATAAAAGTGAGAAGACCATAGATAGCGGCAGTTACCTTTTTTAGGAATCCCCTTCTCGAAACACCGCTCTTATTTTCGTTCATTGTCTATAGTCCCGTTCTTTCCATTAAAGTAACTTTCGCCCCCAATAGTGATGTGATGATTTAACGCATATGACTATTTAAAGATGTAATAAGGTTTACAAGAAGCAAATTTTTTGTCTTGAATATTAAATGGTTTGAGCGATCTTCTATTCCGCTCGGTTAAAATCCGAGATATAACTGAACTCCATAAAAAGTCTCTCCGTCAAATCCCGGGAAATCGCCCTGCTCCTCAGTCCAGATCGCCGCATCAGCTTTTATGATTCCAAGGTTGAGCCCCGCGCCGAATGTCGGGTATCCCTGATTAAAACCGCCTCGAACTTTCAGAATAAGCAAGCGAGCCTCTACCCCGATATGTACTCTGTTAAAAAATGCCGTTTCATCAGAATTGAGCAGATCGACCACATTTACTTCTGCTGAGATCCGGCTAAAAAGA
>SORU01000026.1 GCA_004402915.1 Fidelibacterota bacterium MT.SAG.2 | reverse complement strand
CGGCTTGTGCGGGGAGGTCCTATAGATTATCTGACATTGGATTATCTTGCAGAAGTTACCATGTCTATCATGCAGCGGCAGAAAAGTAAAAATCCGAAAACAGGTTACGCTTCAGATTTCGTGGAGGTTATGCGGGAGATATTTCCTGAGCTGATTGAAAAAAGAATAAAAGTCGTCACAAATGCCGGCGGTGTAAATCTCGACTCCTGTTTTGAAGCGTTAAGAAAGACAGCAAAGGAGCTTGGACTTAGCGGCGTCAAAATTGGCATCGTAAGCGGCGACGATATTCTTGAACGGTTAGATGAGCTTTTGGAAAACGGAGCTGAACTAACTAATATGGATTCGGGGAAACCGCTTTTAGAAATTCGAAAAGATATTGTTTCTGCCAATGTATATCTCGGCGCCGCCTCAATGGCGGAAGCGCTCGATCAGGGTGCCGATATTGTGATCGCGGGCAGGGTAACAGACACCGGATTGGCGCTTGCGCCGATGATGCATGAATTTGGTTGGAAGGTGACTGATTATGACCTGCTTGCAGCGGGAACGGTCGCGGGTCATATCCTGGAATGCGGCGCGCAAAGCACCGGTGGAAATTACACGCGTTGGTGGGATGTACCTGATTATGCCAATATAGGCTATCCGATTGTTGAGGCATACGAGGATGGCTCATTTGTGCTTAGAAAACATGAAGGGACGGGTGGACTGATAAATAAACAATCGGTGAGCGAACAGCTGCTGTATGAAATGGGAGAGCCGTCAAATTATATAACACCTGATTGCGTGGTGGATTTCCGGAGTATCGAGCTGGAAGAGGATGGAACAGACCGAATTCGTATTAGCGGCGTCAAGGGCAGCGCCGCAACAGGTACTTATAAGGTATCTATAAATCATTTTGTGGGGTATAAGGCGTCAGGAAGTTTGACGATTTCCGGACCGTTCGCCGTGGCGAAAGCGAAAAAATGCGCTGAGATCATTTGGAAACGATTGGAAAATGCCGGATGTAAGTTTGAAGAAACAAGCACGGAATTTCTCGGGTTGAATTCAAGTCATGGCGATATCAATCCGATGCCGGAACAGGTCAATGAGATTGTGCTTAGGCTCGGAGTGCGTGACAATGATAAAACGGCGGTTGAACGATTCGGAAAGGAGTTGGCGCCCCTGATTACGAACGGACCGCCCGGTATCACTGGATTTGCCGGCGGCAGACCGCGCCCGCAAAATATTTACGCTTACTGGCCCGCGCTGATTGACAAAGAATTGGTAAAACCTGAAGTTCGCGTGGAGACAATTTAGAAATGAAAAGAGTGAAACTGCTTGAAATTGCTCACTCCCGTTCAGGAGATAAGGGAGATTCCAGCAATATCGGGTTGATAGCCAATAGTCCGGAAGCTTACGAGATCATCAAGAATGCCGTGACTTCAGAAGCAGTCAAAAAACATTTCGGCGACATCGTCAAAGGGGAGGTTGACCGGTACGAGCTGCCGAATCTTCTCGCCCTGAATTTCATTCTGCATGATTCTCTCGGCGGCGGAGGTTCGCAGTCGCTAAAGAATGACGCTCAGGGGAAAACGCACGGACAGGGACTTTTATTGATGTCTGTCGAAGTTCCCGATGACTTTGAACTGCCGAAGGATAAAAATCGACCCGAGATTTAGTAGTAATGCCTAATATTGTATTGCACTATCCCTATTTCCGAGATCAACTAATATGGACGTGTTTTTATGGAGTGCGTTGACTGCGTCAATGCAGCATCAACACAGTTGATGTTCCAAAGGAACTCCCTCGGAGTACTCCATACTTAGGTGGGTTAGGCATTGTTTAGATTCGGTCAGTTTCCTCTTGCCGAATTTACAATTTCAGGTTATTTTAAAGCCGAGAATAGTTAGTTAAACACTGATACAAGGGATTTATTGGGAAAAGAGGAAACACTCTCACTTCTTGAAGAGTTAAGTTCGCCGCTTGATCTGTTAGGCGGCACAGTGGGTATAATCCTTGCCGCAGGGCATGGGAAACGAATCAAATCTGAGAAGTCGAAAATGCTCCATGAGATATGGGGTATTCCAACGGTATTGCGAGTTCGTTCGGCACTTGAAAACGGACTCGGTAACTCAACTCAACTGATTGTTGTCGGCATAAAAGCTGATGAAGTGGCGCGCAGCGTGGGAAAAAAAGAAAATTTGAAATTTGTTTTTCAGGAAAAACAAATTGGAACCGGAGATGCGGTGCGTATTGCGATGAATAATTTGGAGCTGTCAGGATTTGACGGCAAAATCTATGTCGTGCCGGGTGATATGGGACTGATAGATGGAGATACCATTAGCGAGTTCAAAAAATCATTTCAAAAATCAAACGCGGATATGACGGTACTGACCGGTCAGTATGCCGGTAAGCCGGAAAACAATCTGTATGGGAGAATAATTAGAGTACCGGAAAGTCTTTCGGACGGCAGCAGCGCGGGTTCGCTTGAGGGTGAAGTTGTCGAAATTATAGAGCATAAGGATATTTTGGCGATCAGCTCTGATGATTTGTATGAACTGAATCATAAGGGGAAGAAATTTCAGCTCACCAAGGATGAGCTAATCAATATTTCGGAGTTCAATACAGGAGTATATGGCTTTAAAGCGATGGCATTGAACAATCATCTTGGAACGATCACCACCGATAACGTGCAGGGAGAGCTTTACGTAACAGACCTGATAAAGATATTTAATGAAAATGAAATGGTAGTCCGCGCCGTTAAAGCCACTGACAGCCGATTGGTAGAGGGATTCAATGTTAAAAGCACACTTCGGGAGATGGAAGCCATAGCCCGTGAACGGGTTTATGAAAAGCTGAAGGATGTTGTCACAATAGAGGATCAGAACGATTTTTTTATCGCCGATGAGGTGGTTGAACGAATTCTTGACCTCGACAGCTCTGAGAATTCGGGTGATCTACATATTCACAAAGGTGTCTATCTGGGAGCAGGGGTTCATCTGTCGGCGGGAGTTGAGATTTGTGATAATTGTCATCTCACAGGAGAGGTTCATCTGGGTACGAATGTGAAAATTTCTGAGCGAGTGGTCATGAGCAGTTATTCCGGGCAGGCAATAAAGATAGGCGAGGGAACAACGGTGCTGAATGGAAATGAGCTAAAGGGGAGAATATCTATAGGTACTGGTTGTCTTATAGAATCACGTGTTTCGATAACCGGCAGTGATGAATATCCGGTAAATATCGGGAAGGATGTACATCTAAGGGGAGTCACCTATATATTCGGCAGTGAAATTGAAGATGGCGTTAAGATCACGCATTCTGTTCTGAAGCGAAAACATGTGAAAAATCTTTCTTCAAATACTGAAGGCAGTGAGGTCATTAAGGTGAGATATATAATTCCCACTCCTGAGGGAGAAGATGCGGTAACAGACCTGTGAGTAAAGTCAGAGTCGAAACAAATGAAAAATCTTTTATTTCCGAGATAATTCTCAACAATCCCCCCGTAAATGCTTTGGGTTCCGAAATGGCTCTTGAGCTGGTCAATGCCGTAGAGCAGGTCAAATCACTGATTGAAAAAAGAAAAGTTCGTGTCGTGATACTACGCAGTGAAGGAAAACATTTTTGTGCCGGCGCGGACTTAAAAGAGCGGTTATCGGTCGCTGAGTCGGAAGTAGCTAAAAGAGTGAAGTCGATACGAAAGGCGGTGGATTCCATTTGGGCATTGAAGTCTCCTGTAATCGCTGCCATAAACGGGGTTGCATTGGGTGGAGGGCTGGAGCTTGCACTCGCCGCCGACATACGGATAGCTTCTTTGGAATCTCGAATGGGATTAAAGGAGGTAGTGTTGGCAATAATGCCGGGCGCAGGCGGGACCCAGCGGCTTTCCCGCATAGTAGGGCTTGGAATCGCTCTTGATTGGATCAGTACCGGAAGGGATATAAGTCCCGAAGAAGCTCTAAAAGCGGGATTGATCAGCGCTGCTGTGCCGGAAGATCAACTGTTAGAAAAGGCTAAAGAAATAGCGCTTGCAATCGCCGAAAACGGACCTGTAGGCGTTCAAGCAGCGAAAAAGGCTCTGAGAGAAGGCTATGATCTTCCATTTGAGGAAGCACTTGAAGTTGAGTGGGCTGAATATCTCAAAACCATTCCTACAAAGGACAGACTTGAGGGGTTGAAAGCGTTTTCGGAGAAGAGAAAACCCGATTATAAGGGCTATTAGAACAATCTGATTTCTTGATTAGAGCGAGAATATTACATATATTTCGATTTAGAAGTAAAACTAAATAAAGTTAAACTATGGATTTTTTTACTGACGACCATAAGCTACTGAGGGATACAGTTAGGGAGTTCGCTATAAACGAAGTCGCTCCAATTGCGAGTGAGATAGATGAAAATGAGCGATTCCCCGTAGAAACCGTAAAAAAAATGAATGACCTCGGACTGATGGGAATACCGTTTTCTCCTGAATATGGCGGTGCGGGGATGGATTATGTATCCTACGCGATAGCTGTTCATGAATTGGCGAAGGTCTGTGTGTCGACATCAATAACCCTTGCCGCTCACATATCACTCGGCGTCGGACCGATATATTATTTCGGTAGCGAAGAACAGAAGAAAAAGTATCTTCCGCCTCTCACAAGCGGAGGTAAATTAGCGTCCTTCGGATTGACGGAACCGAATGCCGGAAGCGATGCTGCCGCCACGCGAACCACTGCCGTTAAAGATGGCGATGACTATATCATCAATGGCTCAAAGAGTTTCATCACCAATGCAGGTTTCGCTGAAACTTTTGTCATACTTGCTTCGACAGGGCAAAAAAACGGTAAGAATGAACTAACGAATTTTATTGTCGAGAAGGATACCCCCGGTTTGATCATCGGACCTCCTGAAAAAAAGATGGGATGGAGGGGGTCGGACACAAGAGCTCTCACATTTGAAAATATGAGAGTAAAATCGGATAATATCCTCGGAAGTAAAGGAGAAGGCTTCAAGCAATTCATGAAAATTTTGGATAGCGGCAGGATATCCATTGCGGCGCTGAGTCTTGGATTGGCAGAAGGGGTATATGAAACTTCGCTGAAGTACGCGAACGAACGAAAAGCGTTCGGAAAGAAAATCTTCGAGTTTCAGGGTATCAGCTTTAAGCTGGCCGATATGGCAACGAGAATAGAAGCCGCCAAACTCCTTGTATATAATGCCGCAAAGATGCGTGACGAGGGGAAGAATATCATTAAAGCGTCTGCCATGGCGAAATTATTCGCTTCTGAATTGGCTATGTGGGCTTCGGGAGAAGCGATTCAAATTCATGGCGGGTATGGATATCTGAAGGATTTTCCGGTCGAGCGGTTTTACAGGGACGCTAAAGTATGTGAAATCGGAGAAGGAACCTCAGAAATTCAGAGGATGATCATCGCGCGGGAAATGTTAAAGGAACTTTAACCGATTAAGTTCATTCAAGCCTTAGGTTTCAAAAAAGATGGCAAGTAAATCAACAAACAGAACTGATTTGGCAATCAGATATGGGACTCTGATAGTTCTATTGATCTCCAGTCTTTTCTTTTTCCCGAGAGAGAAATCACTTGAGTATGCTTATGAAGTCGGTCAAATAACCACTGACGAGATAATCGCTCCATTCGATTTCCCGATATTAAAGACAAAGACCGAACTCGAGAAAGATAGGCAAAAGGCTTTGGAACAAACATACCCGTTGTTCGAGAGAAGAGATGACATCATGCTGTCTCAGCTTGATGAGATGAGTAAATTCTTTGAAACACTACGAAATGTTCGTGAAGCGAAGGCTACATACGGAACAAACCTTACAACAAAAGTATTGAGAGCAGCTGAAATTGACTCGGCGTTCAATGCTGAATTAAGAGAAGATTCACTCAATCTAATTAATTTTGTGAACCGTGTTCAAAGAGAACAAAATTTCAATCTGTCACGTCCAAAATGGCGGTTTCTTACAGATGCCGATAGCAGGCTAACCGGTGGAATAGATGTGTTAGAGACGTTTAAAGCGAATTTGGAACGAATCGCCCGCGACCTCTTTAACGAAGGAATATTGGATATTCCGCTTGAAGAGATCAGTAAGCAAAAAATAGCCGTATTAGAAAACGGTGAGGAATTATTGGGTGACAAGGGCTATTACATGAGTTTAGATGACGCACATGTTCAGTCCGAGATTCGGTTAAAGGCAAGCTTAGGAATCGAAACCGGGGATGAAATTGAAGTAGGCATCGACATATTAAAGAAGTTCAATAAGGCAAACATCATTTATAATAAAGTAACGACTGATGCCCGCATTAAAGATGTGATAGCCAAAGTTCCGATCAGCCGGGATATTGTCAGAGCCAACGAACGGATTGTGGACAGAAACGAGCGTGTCACTCCTAATATTCAACAGAAGCTTGAATCTCTCTTTTCAGAGAAAGCTCGGAGGGGAACCGCTGAAGGCGGTATAGTTACATTTCTTCCGCAGATAGGTCGCATCCTGCTGGTATCGGTAATACTATTTTTCTTCAGCGCATTTATCGTAGCGTACCGTCCCCAAATATATAAAGACAGCAGGATGGTATTACTTATAGGATTCATATTCCTTTCGGTACTTGCTTTTTCATCGCTGGTCATTTACAGGTTGGGATTATCGGAATATCTCATTCCGATAGTAATAGCATCTATGGTCTTGACAATATTAGTGGATGCTCGTATTGCTTTCATCGGAACTGTCACCCTTGCGCTTCTTATCGGCGTCGTTCTCGGGAATAAACTGGACTTCGTCATTGTGTCGACATTCGCCGGTACAGCATCTATATTCACGGTGACGCGTCTAAGAACGAGAAGTCAATTATTCAAATCATTTCTTTTTGTAGCTGTCGCTTACATAATTGCGATAACGGCAGTGGAGCTGCTGAAATTCTCCAGTTTCGAGGTTATATTGGAGAGTTATGCCTTTGCGATGGGTAATGCGCTTCTGTCGCCGATCATAGTTTACGGGATCATAGGATTCTTGGAGATCGCATTCGGGATCACGACTGATCTGACCTTGCTCGAACAGTCAGACCTCAATAGACCTATTTTGAAACAGTTAGCCGTAAAGGCGCCGGGAACGTATCATCACAGTGTTTTATCCGGTAACCTTGCGGAGGAAGCAGCGGATGCTATCGGAGCCAATTCTCTGCTCGCAAGAGTAGGCTCATATTATCACGATATCGGAAAGATGAATAAACCCGAATATTTTGTGGAAAATCAGATGGGGGCTGAGAACAGGCATGAAATGCTGAGGCCTAATCTCAGCGCTCTCATACTTGCATCACATGTGAGGGATGGAATCGAGCTAGCAAAGAAACATAAGGTTCCACAAGCGATTATTGATTTTATAACATCGCACCATGGTACGATGAGAATGGAGTATTTCTATAAAAAAGCCATCGACCAGGCAGGAGATGAACCGAATGTAAATGAGATGGATTTTCGTTATCCCGGTCCGCTTCCAATTTCAAAGGAAGCCGGCATTGTGATGATCTGCGAAGGAATCGAAGCAGCCACACGCTCTATAAAAGAAAAAACTTTGAACAGGATCAGCGATATGGTCGACAGCATCATCAAAACAAGGCTTGACGATGGTCAACTTAATGAATGCGACCTCACCTTAGCCGAAATCGGCAAGATCAAAGCGGCAATCCTGCCTATATTGATCGGGATGTATCATGTGAGAGTTGAATATCCTGATGATACAGAAGAAAACAAATTCGAAAAGCAGGCAAAAGATACCGAAGAGGAGCAACCTGAAAAGGAAGAGAACGAAAAAAATAAGAAGATGAATGAGCAAAGAACTTAACTTGGTCGGTAATGAACGTGGGATACTGAAATCCGAAGTCGTGAAATCGGCGATGTCGTCCGTTTTAGATGGAGAAGATAAGGATTACACCTCTGTTTCTGTTTTACTCGTTTCTGATGAGGAAATTCAAGAAGTAAACAAAAAATATCTTGGGCACGATTATGCTACAGATGTTGTTACGTTCCCTCTTCATGAAGGATCAAAGCCTATTGAAGGCGAGATTTATGTTAGTTTGCAGACGACCGAACGGAATTCAAAATTATTCAATAATTCCCACTCAGACGAAATAATTCGTGTTGTAATTCACGGTATGCTTCATCTTGCAGGATATGAGGATTCGAGCTCCGAATCGAGGGATGAGATGAAAAAGAAAGAAGACTTCTACCTTGGTCTGATCGAAGATTCCTTGATGACGAAACCCGAGTGATATGGATTTAGAATTTCTGAACGAATTTTTTCTGTATAAACTTATCGCTATATTTATCCTGATGCTCATTTCAGCATTTTTTTCGAGTAGCGAAACAGCATATTTTTCATTGAAAGAATCCCGGATCAAAGAGCTGACCGACCTAAACGGTGAAGGCACAAAAAGATTATTAAAACTCCTACGAGAACCTCGTAAGCTGCTGATCACTATTCTAACGGGAAATACGATCGTAAATGTGGCGATCGCGAGCCTTGCCGCTCTGATGGCTCTTGACGTTGCCGAATATTATGGAATTGATAAAAATATCGCAATTATAATGGAAATAATTATAATAACAATTGCGGTTCTTATCTTCTCCGAAGTTACGCCGAAATTAGCTGCTGTGAAGCGAGCGGAAAAAATCGCGAAACTGTTTGCTTTACCGCTCTCATTTGTTCATACGGTTCTTCAACCTGTCGCGAAGCTGTTATACGGATTCACCGATTTTGTTTTAAAAGCGTTGGGCATTGAAAAAAAGAGGGTAAACCTTGATGAAGACGAGATAAGAACTTTAGTTGATGTGGGCGAGGAAAAGGGAACATTAGAAAAAGAAGAACGAAAAATGTTACATGGGATCTTCGAGCTAAGTGACACTAAAGTTCGCGAGATAATGGTGCCTCGGACAGACGTGATAATGCTGTCAATTGAATCGAACATACAAGAAGCTATTGAAGTAGTGAGGAAAAGCAGATTTTCCCGCATCCCGGTCTACAAAGATAGTGTGGATGATATCGTAGGCATGCTGTATACGCGAGATTTGATTCCCTTTATCGGCCAGAAGGATAACAAGGGAAGCATAGCGGCTGTCATTAAACCGGTATTTTATATTCCGGAAACAAAAATGATAGATGAATTATTGCGTGAGTTTCAGGACAAACGTAGAAAACTCGCTTTGGTAGTTGATGAATACGGTGGATTATCAGGACTTGTGACATTGGAGGACATTCTTGAAGAGATCGTTGGAGAGATTCAGGATGAGCATGATAACGAGGAACCGATATTCAAGAAGCTATCGGAAAATATCATCGATGCTGATGCGAAATGGGATCTTGACGATGTAGAGGAAGAGCTAGGAATCAGTTTTCCAAAAGAAGAGGGCTATGATTCGCTTGGAGGATTTCTATTTCATCAATTCGGCGAAATTCCGAAGAAGGGTCAGCAAATCAGTCACAGTGGAGTTGTTTTCAATATATTAGAGGTTCGCTCAAACAGGATCATAAGAGTAAAGATCGACAGTGCAAATAAAATCACAGATGTTGAAGAATCCTAATCTTTCCATCTCCAATATCCTGTGAGCGATAGAGGCTCCTTTAATCCGTGTTCTATCAGCATATCTCTTATTTCATCATCCGAATAAAATCTGCCGACTCTTTCCTCGGCGTTTGCTATCCTGAGAAGGGTAGTGGCAGCTATGCTGGCTGCGTTGTTCAAGTAGGTCTCTGACGCTTTATCAAACGTGTCTCCGGCGCTGTGATAGTAACGCCACATACTTTCATCTAAGGTTGATCTCAAACTCATAGCAGGAACTCCCGCAAGTGTAAAAGATTGATGGTCGCTGTGAAGACCGGCTTTGTTCGTAACTTTATCCTTAGATATTCCAAAACCCTGAAGGTCGGCAGCCAGTTTCTTGAGAAACGGAAGAGCTTCTTCATGTCCGTAAGAGTTAAAACTATACGGATCACCAACCATGTCCATGTTAAGCATCATGACTATGTTTTCAAGTTCCGAGGAATGTTGTTTAACGTATGCTTTGGAACCGTAAAGACCGAATTCTTCTCCCATAAAAAGTATAAATCGTATGGTTCGTTTCGGTTTTGCGCCTAACAATGACAATACTCTTGCAGTTTCGAGCAGAGAAACCGAGCCTACGCCGTTGTCGATGGTTCCTTGTCCAAGTTCCCAAGAATCGAGATGAGCGCCTACTATAACTATTTCATCCGGTTTTTCCGTCCCGATAATTTCCGCTACGATATTGTTCGCATGCGTCATCCCCGTTTTATTTTTCATATTGATCTTCATTTCGACATCAGGATGATCTTTTAAATATCTTCTGAGCCATGTTCCGTGTTCCGATGAGACGCTGATGGCAGGGATGTCAGCATATCCTCCGACCTTACAAGTTCCCGTTCTCGGGAGATTACCCGGAGCGTTAGTGATGAGCACAAATCCCGTTGCTCCGTACCGAGTGGCAAGCTCAACTTTCTCTGTCCTGTGAACGGATCTTTCTCCGGGTAGTGTGCCGACTTCAGCCAGAACTATCTTGCCTTTTATGTTTTCACCTAATTCGGCGAATTCATCAGGGTGGCCGAACCCTGCGTCGATTATTTGATCGGTTATTTTCGCTTTTGACGGAGTATTAGCCAAGGCGACTGCAGATAGTATCTTCTTTCCCGGAGTCAATACCTCTACTGTGAGGGAACCGCGCTTCCAGCCCGGCATTTCAAAACGTTCAAAGTGAGGGTTATGCAGACCATAAGAAGTGAATTTTTGGAGTGCCCAACGCTCCGCTCTGTATCCAGCCTCTGTCCCGGAAACTCGTCCGCCGATATCATCGGAGAGTTCGCGGAGGTTACTATATGCTTCCGAGTTATAAATTATTTCGCCGAATATCAACCGATATATATCTTTATCTTCCGCGCTGATATTAGAAACAATTAAGATCGAGAGTAATAATGAATAGAATGTTGCTTTTACCTTGTCATTGAACATGATGTCTCCATTGTGAATATAGGCTGCAAAGTTATGATACTGGTCGCAGACAATCAAGTTTTCGGTTTTAGGAAAAATCAATTCTTAGTTGTGTTTTGATGCATTGTGAAATATATTTACAGCAGGATGAGCGCTGATTGAAGAATTGTAAAATCAGCAGGGACATCCTTTTATTTATATCGCGAGAGGAGATTTTCCATAGAAGATACGGCGCAAAATAGTTATTCTATAGAGTTCAGTAGATTGATAGGGATCATGCAATCTCTGCGTTCGGAAAACGGTTGTGAATGGGACAAGGAGCAAACGCATGAATCGCTTCGTCAATATTTGATAGAGGAAGCTTATGAAGCAGTCGAGGCGATTGATAACGGGGATATGAACTTACTGAAAGAAGAACTCGGTGATCTCCTGCTGCACGTTGTGTTCCACGCAAAATTGGGGGAAGAGAAGGGAAACTTCGATATTAACAATGTATTAGCCGGAATAAATGAAAAATTAATAAGACGGCATCCTCATGTTTTCGGCGAAAATAGTGAGAAAAATATTGAGAAAATAAAAATGGATTGGGAAGAATTGAAACAAATAGAGGGGAGAGAGTCTCGTATAGATGGTGTGCCAACAAATTTATCCGGGTTGCAAAGAGCATTCAGATTGCAGGAAAAAGCCGCTACAACGGGATTTGATTGGGATAACGTAGACGATATATGGACGAAAATAGATGAGGAGATCGAGGAGGTCAGAAAGGCGTCATCCGAAGGAAACGAAAAGGAGCTCGAAGAAGAGATAGGGGATCTTATTTTCAGCGCCGTAAATTTATCCCGTTTTATGGGTGTGAATCCGGAAGACGCATTGCGCAGGACGATAAAAAAGTTTGAATCGCGGTTCAAGAGCATTGAAAAGGCGGCTGAGGATAGTGGTCGCGATATAACGGAATTATCTTTGGAGGAAATGGACAAAATTTGGGAAAGCAGTAAAATTAAGGGGATAATATGAGCGAAAAATATTTTTTTAAGCAGGAAGAATTTGATAAACTTATGGCGGAACTTAAGAATTTAAAAGGACCTATTAAATCGGGAATCCAAAAAGATATATCGACCGCGAGAGATCAGGGTGACTTAAAGGAGAACGCGGAATACCATGCTTCCCGTGAAAGGTTATCTATGCTTATGATAAAAATTCGGGACTTGGAGAGTAAACTCGCTAATGCGGAAGTGTATGACCCGAAAGACAGACCAAAGGGTAAGGTTTTTGTCGGTTCCGCGATTATAATTGAAAATTTGGACTCCGGTGTGCTTTTGGAGGGTGAAGTGGTCTCTATGCCGCTGTTTAAGGACGATGTAGTAGAAATATCCACTAAATCTCCAGTAGGCAAAGCGATTTTAGGCAAGTCACAGGGGGATAAGGTAACAGTGAAATCTGAGCGGGGAACAGCTCACTGGCTCATTAAGAAAGTTGATTAAAAAATTTAAAAGTATCTAATTAAATCATCTTGTATCGTATAAAACCAACCAGCTGTCTTTGCGAGTCCGGCTTCAGCCGGATGCGGCAATCTCGAATATTATGTAAGTAGTTGATAATTAAGAGATTGCTCCAAGGGAGTCCCTTCGGGGCTTCGTCGTTTTACTCCTCGCAATGACTAGGATCTTCTCTCCTATATAAATTTGATTTCCTCACTACAGGTCTCTGCTAGCCAGCTATGGTGCGGTCAGGGCAAGCCCTAACTCGCACTCTTGTTTTTAAAGTCGTCTAGCTGACGAACCAACCACGAAAAAATTCCCCTCCTTACAAAGGAGGGGTAAAGGGGTGGTTGTCCAATAAGCATGGTCAGGGCTCCAAGGGAGTTCCTTTGGATCAAATCCAAGCCCGCCCTTTTCTATAATTTTCTAACTAAATTAAATAAATCAGAAATCTCATTTAAAAAGTTCGTAGTTGACAGAGACCGTTTCAACCTTAAAAAAATATCACTTCCCGATCACCTGCACTATCACACGTCTGTTCCGGGGTCCGTCAAATTCGCAAAGAAAAACCGATTGCCAGGTTCCAAGAGTCAGACGACTATCTTCCACGGGAATCTGAACTGACGACCCGAAGAGAGATGTTTTAATATGCGCCGCTGAATTTCCTTCTGCATGGTCATACCCGTCTTGAAGCGGAACTATCTTATTCAGCTCCATCACCATATCCCTGACGACGGCAGGATCGGCGCCTTCATTTATGGTAATTCCCGCAGTTGTATGCGGCACGTAAACTGTGCAGACCCCCGATTTGATTTCAGTGTGTTTAAGTTCGTTCTGGACTTGACTTGTTATGTTGACCATCTCTGTTGAAGAGTGTGTGCTTACAGAAAAATGTGATGACATCAATACCTCATGTTTTTTGTGGTTTCTTCCTTGCGGCGGGGAATAAAATGTTGTTCAATATCAGCCTATAGCCGGGCGAGTTAGGATGCAGCTCGAGATTAGTGGGCGGGTCGTTAACGTGGTGACGGGAATCTTCAGGATCATGTCCGCCGAGAAATGTAAAAGTGCCTCTTCCAAAGTTTCCATGAAGATATTTTACCTCGTTTGCCGATTCGATTTCTCCCATAATTACGATATGGTCTTTAATGAGATGTTTGCGAAAAGAGGTGGTTTGTCCCATAAATCCCTTGATGACACCAACATGATTCTGGGTCAGCATAGTTGGAACGGGGTCGTGTTTGGCGGAGAATTCAAAGAGAGAGAAGTAATCGGTTTCTATCGGTCTTGGAGCTGCTCCGCTGCCGGGAACAGCGTCAATATCGGAAAATTCATATACTAACGGATTGGTAACAAGGGTGAAATCCTTGAAAACAAGAGTTTTGCTATAGTCAAGTTTAGCGTTAAAATTTGGTGATACCGGCGTCATATCGAAAGGAACATCGACTATATCAACGCCTTCAGCGGCTAAAGCTATATCGTAACTGTCGGTTGCGGAACACATGGCGAATAAAAAACCGCCATTCCTGATATATTCCTTGATCGTTCTCGCCACTGATTTTTTTTCTTCCGAAACGCTTTGATACCCCAAATCAGCCGCCATTTCTTCGTATTGCAGCTGCTGCCTGATATACCATGATGCGCTGTGATAAGAGGCGTAAAATTTTCCGTATTGACCTGTAAAATCCTCATGATGCAAATGAAGCCAATCGTATTTAGATAGATCGCCTTTCAAAACTTCCAGATCCCATAGTTTATCATATGGTATCTCAGCGTATTCAAGCGCTAGTGTGACCGCATCGTCCCACGGCTGTTTATTCGGTGGAGTATAAACGGCTATCTTCGGCGCTTTTTCAAGGAGTATGACTTCCATATTATTCGCTTCGATTTCGGTGTATATGTTCAAAATAGAACCGGCGTCGGGTGAAACGTAATTGACGCCGCGAATTCTGCATTCACGGGCAATCTTATCGGAATAATCCATTAAAAAGGAGCCGCCTTGATAATTTAAAAGCCATTCTATTTCTATATCGGCTTCTAATGCCCAGAAGGTCAGGCCATAGGCTTTCAAATGGTTTTTTTGAGTTATATCCATAGGTATCAGCAGTTTTTGACCCGGAAGCGGTGTTAACTGGAATAGAAGAAACAGAAGTGTAAGTAGTGGTTTCAAATTAGTTTACTCGTTTTATTTTTGATAAATTACGTAATCGTTTCCTTGCAATATCCGCATATATGCTTCTTGGGTGATCTATAAGCAGTCTCTCGTAATAGTAAATTGAACTTTCACTCTCTTGAAGACCGATTTCACTGATTTCGCCGGCAGAAAGCAGGACTTTGTCTGCAAGGTCTGATTCGGGATAACTGACCAGGAAAAGATCGAACGTTTCCACGGATTCCTCGAATCTGCCCATTGTGGCTGATAGTTTTCCGACAAGATAGAAAGCATCGTCCGATAGAGGAGTATCAGGGTATTCATCGTAGAGATTTTTATATGCTGCCCGGGCTTCCGAATATCTTCTCTGTCGGGACATAAGGGAAGCTTTGGCATAAAGTTTCAATGCTTCCTGAGAGTCTGCGGAGTTATCGCTCTTAACAATTTCCAAAAGAATACTTAGCTCCAAAGCATCGTTCATGATCGGGTCTTTAAAATCAGCCTCAAATATAAGGTCATTCAAATGATAGAGGGAGCTGTCAAATTCACCGGAAAAGTATTCAATTTCACTGATAATAAATTTACTTTTTAACCGAATATCTTCGCTTTTGGTTGTTTCGACAAGCTTCAGATAAGTTTCTCTTGCCGAAGTAAGATCGCCCCGTTCTAAGTCGATGTCTGCCAATCTTGCCAGAGCGGGTTCGATTATCTGAGTGCCGCGATAAGAGAGTATCGATCTCTTAAACGCCTTTTCAGCCTCATCTAAATTTTGGAGTCTCGTGAAATAGATCTCTCCCATCCTGAAGAGCGCCTTCGAGGCGATCAGGCTGTTCTGGTAACTGTTTGAGAGTGAATCATAGATTGCAATTGAAATTGGAATGCCCGGTGATTCGTTAATTCTATCCGCATCGCTCTGGTTAAGAGTAAAAGTCAGCTCAGGATAATATTCATTCTGACTTGCTTCGTTCAGCTCGGTCAACTCCGCTAACATAAAATATGTATTCGGATATAATCTGCTGTTTGGTTTAAGGGTCATCAGTTTTCGCGAGGCTTTTATGCCGATTTGATATTGTTTTTCAAGTTTGAGATTTTCGATGAACCCAAAGAGAAATTGTCCCTCTTTTTCGGAGTTGGTTTCTAAAATAATATACTCGGCGAGCGCTTCCTCATAATTACCTGTCCGGAATTGATAATCCGCCACGAGTTGTCTTAACGATTCATTGCCGGGAGATTCCTTTAATCCCGCTTTGAGATTATTGAGTACACTGCTTATTGTGCTGCTATCGGTATTAAAGCGGGAGAGTTGCCGGCGTATAAATTCAAAATTTTGAGGAGCAAAATCCAGGAATTTTATATACTCCTTGGTAGCTTGAGAATAATTGAGGCGGGATGCATGAAAATTCGCCAAGTCTCTTGTTATCGGAGCAGGTTTTTCTGACCTCATTCGAGCGTCTTCATAGAGCGCGACAGTCTCATCGAATAATCTGTTACTACTCAATACTAAGGCAATTGTTCGTGTCACGGAATAGTTATTCGGATATTCTTTGGATAATCTGTTTATGATTGCGAATGCTTCATCTTTCTCTTTGAGTTTCAAATTTGTGTCGATCAGCTCGACTTCGATTCGCCAGTTATCAGGGCGTAGGGCTGAATTTTTCTGCAGGAGAGAAAGTAACTGTCTGAAATCACCAAAATCTTTGTAACTCTCTTTCAGCAGATTCAAGTATGCGATGTTCCCCGGTTTTTCATCGTGCAGCTTTTCAAGTATTTTGATTGCATCCTCGATTTTGCCTACTTTATGATATGCTCGCGCTCTTTGGAAGAGCATATTGTTTCCGTCGAACTGAGCGAATAGAAGCGAATGCGTCAAGAAGATAATAAGGGTCAGTATGGTTGCTCTAAGCGTCAATTGCCCTCTACCGGTAACGCTTGACTATTTTTTGATTGATTGCTGCGAAGCGAATCGTAATACTTTCTGATAAGCTCCTGATAGTCCATGGAATATCCCTCTCTGAGCGCGTTTATCAATTCGCGGTTGAGCAGCTCGCCTCTTTCGCCCCGGTTTTGAGGTAGTCCCGACGGACCGTAGCGCGCAATGTCAATCCCGCTTTTGGATTTCCTTTTCTTGCTCTTTTCCCGTTCTCTCATTGACTTTTGCGAATCAAGCATTCTTGACAATATCCGTTGCTGTCTTTGAATCGTTTTTCTCGAGAGTCGTCTGTTTTTGAGGTCCTTTATCACCTCATTCATTTCATTGGCAATACCGTCCAGCCTGCCAACGCCATCATTCTTTCCTGCCATCTCTTTCATCATCTTTTCGAGAGAACGCCTGATCTGTTCCTGCCTTGCCGCTAAATTTCTCATGCTCTGTGACGAGCGTGAACCGCCGGGTTTCATGCCGGGCATCATATTCAAGGTCTCGCTGTTTATGCCTCCTTGGGCATTTGCCATCTGCTGCATTTGTTGCAAATACTGTTCGAATCCGGTGCCCGAACCCGAAGCTGAAAGCTGGGACATCGCACCGCGCAAAGAAAGGATCGTTTGATTTAATCCGCCTAAAGCTTCGGATTGCGCCGCGCTTCCCTGCCTCGCATTCCGTTCAGACAGTTTTTTGACCGCTTCCGACATCGCTCCCGATGTTTTTCCTATCGAGCGAGCAATCGCGGGACTGATTCCGAACGTTTTCTTTGAAAGTTCTACAAGGTCTTCGACCAGACTGCTCAAATCACGTCTTTGTTCTTCCTGCCTTGCCGCAATTTGGGCAAGATTGGGGCTGTTACTTTTTAACCCTTTTCCTTCTAATGTAAGTTCCTCCTGAATCTTGGAAATTTGTAAGGCTTTTCGTGTTATTTTCTGAAATCCTGCCAATACTTCCTCCAGTTGTTTCTTACGCATCTCCTGTTTTAATGAATCGAGTTTACTGAGCATTTCAGATAGTTCACTGCTTGCCTGATCGGATTTTTCTTTTGATGAAGAGAGCTCCGAATCCATCATTGCCTGTTCGGATTGTTGAAGAGAGTTCGGCAGATCACCCGATTCCATTTCTTCCTGTAACTCAGCGATCTTAGACGTCGGCATTTCCGGGAACGGTTCGGTGATATTTTCTAATTCTTTCATTTCTTCTGAAATATTCGCAAGTTCATCCTTTGCTCTTTCTTCTCTTTCGGCAAGCGATTTCAGCTCATTTTTATTCTCTTCAGAAAGTTTATTGGTCTCTTCGGCAATTCGTTTTTGTTCTTCAGCCAGCTCCGTCATACGCTTGACGATCTCATCCATCTTCTGTTCTGCCTGCACACGGCGGAATATTTCAAGAGTCCTTTCTAACTCTCTTGTAAACTGTTCCTGCGAAAGATTGAATTCTTGAAGAGCTTTCGCCATATCATCTTCGTTGAGCGAAATCATCGCTTCTCTCATCTTTTCCATCGCTTCAAATAATTCGGATGACGCTAAATCCTGAAAAAGATTTTGAAGCTCCATATACATTTGAAGGCTTTCCTCGGTGAAGAGTTGATTTTTTTCCGCTTCCTCAATGATCTCATCAAGCTTGTCTGTGATAGATTCCAATGATTTTTCTATCTCTTCCTGCTTTCGAATTGTTTCTTCAATTTTCTGTCTTTTAGCCCAATCGAGTTCGGGGTCCTTTTTGAATTCTTCTATTAATTCCTCTATAGCCTCTCTGAGTTCCTTTGCTTCTTTGAGGGTCTCCTCGGCTGAATTATCCGCTGTCCGTGTGTCTTCTTCGATCCGCTTATAGAGTTCCGCTAAACTCGGAAATCGGGCGTAATAGAGCCGGCTGCGTGAAAGTTTTGGACCTGAATAAGTATCGTTGTCATAAACTATGCCGTAATATTCTATAATATCGTTTGGAGCGATCTCAAACGGAGACAGGTCGAGATATCGTCCAAGTTCTAAACTACCGGCGCGAATCGGCGGTAGGTCAATATTTATGAATTGAAATGAGGAATCAGACTTTTCGCCATATTCACTGATAACCCGTAGAGCAATAGCTACTTCAGTGATACCGAAATCGTCGTCGATCCTTAATCGCATCGGGATCGCCATTGAAGCGTCGAGATCGAAATTTTCCGGCTGCTCTAAGAGCGATATTACAGGGAATTCATCCCTCATCGCTATGAAACCGTATTCAACAGGATTGATATTTTCTATCCCCTGAGTGTCGTGCAGACTCAGATGAAAGGAACCGCTGTTATCGATCACGAAATGACCGACAGCGGATCGACTCTCTGTTTTTAAACTTATTTTTTCACCTGTTGAGAAAGATATTTCAGCGGATGACAGCAGCTTGTTTGATTCGATCGAGAAAGTAGCTTTGGTTCCCCTCAAGGCGACGATCTCTCCCATATTTCCTTCAAAGACCTTATTCTCCAATTTCGAATAACCGGGAAATTCGAGTTTGATATTCATTCGCCGGACAGAGGGACGATTGAGCACTGAAACTTTATATTTATCAGATTCATACCTGACCCATGATTTAAGGAATTTGGGATCTTTTGCCTTGAACCGATAGCTGAAATTCTCCTTTATGGACTCATAGGCGAACCTGAAGATTCCTGAAGAATCGGGCATCAGTATATTAGCGCTAATTATTCCCTGACTTTCTGTTTCAAATATCATTGTTGCAGGAAGTTGATTTCCGGAAACAGTAGCGGAAAAATTCAAAGTGTCGCCTTTGACGATCTCGGTATTTTTGGGAGAAACCTCAACCGAGAAAGGGAGCGCAGGATTGAAATTCTCACTCGGAAGAACCAATCTCGAGGCAGCGTTTTTCAGCTGCGCCGGTGAAATTAGGAGAAGAGATACCGCTATGAGAGCCACTGTCAAAAGAGTTTTATTGCGTTTACTTCTGTTTTTGTTTTCAACTGATTTAGAAAGATCAGTGTTAGCTATCTCTTTTTCAACGTGTTTTATTGAACTATCTATCAGCTCCTGTGAGAAATTAGATTTGTCCGAACCGGCGCCTATCTGTATCGCATTGAGCAGTTTATCTTTTATGGAAGGGTTGTCTTCACCGATAATCCAGGCTAATTCCTCATCAGAACTTCCGCTCATCTGACCTCGTTTGATGCGGTTATGGATCATCAGAACAACGCCTATTGAAATGGCTGAAGCGAGAAGGGCTCCAATAAGTATAGACCATCGAATTGTAGTTCCAAACCAGAAGACACCTTCGAGATACAGCAACGCTACCGTAATGGTGATCAGTAGAGTCGTAAACATGAAAAGAGAGTTTCGTAACCGCTGATTTGCGGTCAATTTTCGGACTTGATCAATATGACTAAGTAGTTTTCTTTCTTTATCCATGGCGCTAATTGGTTAAAGCCCAAACAATTACGTTTGTTCCCATTTGAAGAGCTGCGATTCTTCGCTCTAATGGATCATTATGAACGGATTCGTCCTCCCAACCGTCACCTAAATCACTTTCATAGGTGAAGAATACGACCATTCTGCCTTGATGGAAGATGCCGAACGCCTGTGGCGGTTTCCCGTCATGCTCATGAATTTTGGGCAGCCCGTTAGGAAAGCGGAAATGAATATCAAAAATTCCGTGTGAAAAAGGGAGTTCAACCAAATCTTTATCAGGGAAGACTTTTTTCATCTGTCGCCGGAAAGAATCATTCATACCGTAATTATCGTCTGTCTCTTATACACATCT
>SORU01000025.1 GCA_004402915.1 Fidelibacterota bacterium MT.SAG.2 | reverse complement strand
GGTAAACGATTAGGCATTGAAGTAATTCCCGGTATGGAATTGAGCGTAGAATATGCTCCCGGGAATCAGTTGCCGAAGTAATTTGATTAGTTTTTCAGCCGCATCTTCTGAAGGATTAACCAATAGGGAAAGGCTAAATTTGAGTTTTCCGTGAGCTGCGGCGATTGATTCGCTTATCAGTTCATTACAAAAATATTGAACTGAATTTTTGATCAGCTCTTCAGAGAATTCATCCAATCGATTGCGCTCGCTGTCAAACGCGGCCCAAATGCCGTTTTCAACCTTAAACCCCGCTTTTTCAGACTCCCTTTTTCCTATTAATGTCAAATCATCGTCATATGCAGCGGACATATCTGGAAATCTAACCCCGAACTCATCAATATTTGCCCCGACAAGTGGATTGACAGCCGATAGATTAATATGATCCTCAGCCCAAAAGATCAATTCTCCATTATCATTTTTTTGGAGAGACTCTCCGATTCCGAAAGCAAAAACTTCCGTTATACCAAGTATCTGCAGAATTCTTACTCCGGTCGCGCGCAACCGGACATCAACGGTGGAATCCTCCTTAAATAGCGAGGGCGTTACCATTATAACACCTTTATCAGCACTGTCAGAATAGAAACCGCCTCCTATAAATCCCAAATCTTCTAATCCCGATAGAGATGAATACGGAACTATTTTATCTGAATTTAATCTTAGAAGTGGCTGTATCTTATTGCTGAGAACGAATGCTCTATTGCTGATTACCGGATTTTCTTGTTGTATCTCATTTGCTGCGGTCTTGAACCTTTCATAGAGGTCCATTCGATTCGCTCTTTTCTTTCAAGAAATCGTCCATCATACTTGCAGGGGGAGATTTCTCCTCAGAATCGGATTCGTGAGCATTTTCTTTGACCGGCTCAACTTTGACAGGTTCAGGGTCTGATTTATCCACGGCAATAGATTCTTCCTTGACCTTGTTTTCATCCTCATCTTTATTAACATCTTCGAACAATTCCAGCAACTCTATTTGAGAATTCAACATACCTTTTAATTTAACTGCAAATGAATCCCTCAATACCGTCAATCGAGTTATTTCGTCCTCGATCTTAGAGGCTTTTTTACGGGCTGAGTCCATAATTTTATCTGCGTGCAGCTCTGCGTCTCCCACTATCAGTTCCGCTTCCTTACGCGAATTTTGCATTGATTTATCTGTAGTCTCCTTGGCGCTTATCAAAGTATCCTGAAGACTTTTTTCCACACGCCTGTATTCTTCTATCTCTTTTTCAAGCCTCTTGCTTTTCTGTTCAAACTCTCGTCGTTCCTGCTGAAGTTTTTCAAATTCCTCCGAAGCAAGCTCAAGGAATGCCTGAACCTCGTATTTATCGTATCCTCTTACTCCTTTTTTAAATTCCCATTTTCTTATGTCTATAGGTGTAAGTTTCAAACGTTACCTCCTGTTTATTTAAGTCTGAATCCGATATTCAGAAGACTTTCAACTACAAATATATCAGCGAAATACAGCATTAGCAATACCGCCATTGGAGAAAAATCGATGGTTCCTGCCGGCATATATTTTCTTATTGGATCCAGGACAGGCTCCGTAATGTTATGCAGCATAACTACAAACTGATTGTCTCTGTCTACTTCGACCCATGAAATTACCGATCTTACTAAGAATAGTATATATCCGATACTTATCAACAGATTAAGAATCTTCCCCAACGCAACTAATAAATTTCCGATGATTACCAATCGATCCTCCCTATAGAACGTTCACCAAATATTGCCCGCCCAATTCTAACCATGTTAGATCCTTCTTCAATGGCTATTTCAAAATCATTCGTCATACCCATCGAAAGATATTTCATATCAATACCTTTGGTATTTAAAGCAGACGCATCGTCGTATAGCGATTTCAATTTTCGGAAAGCGCTTCTAATTTTACTTTCATCCGTTGACCTCGGACCTACCGTCATGAGCCCACTCAGGGTTAATCCTGTAGCCCCGGTAATCTCGCTTAACATATCCAACGTTTCTTCCGGTTTTATCCCGAATTTGGATTCTTCGCCAGACGTATTCACCTCTAATAGAAACTCTTTATCGTTTCCACCGGAAAAAGCTATTTTTTTCGCGAGTTTCAGGCTGTCTACCGAATGTATGATATCGAATAACCGCAGCGCCTTGTTGATCTTATTTGATTGTAAATGTCCTACCATATGCTTTTTAAATCCGCCGATAGTATTGGGGAACTTCATTTCAGCTTCCTGAATTCGATTTTCGCCTATATCGGTGATACCTGCGCTAACGGCATCTATTATTGCTTGCGCATCAAAAGTCTTAGAAATTCCAACGACACTGACCTCCCCTTCTCGCCTTCCATTCTCCAACTCCGCAACACGTACCCTTTCAAACACACGGGCGACATTTTCAGCTATTGATATAGTCATTAAATCCAATTTTACCAGCCTAATATATCCTCAGACCGCACTAAAATCAAGCGGTTTTGGTTGTGACTATTTCTTTCTCTTTGGAATTGTACCATGTGGAGTATCTTCTAAATTATACCCCATTTCAAACAATTCATCTCTAATTTTATCTGATAATGCCCAATCCTCGGCTAAACGGGCATCCTTCCTCTCTTTTATCTTTTCATAGACCGATTCATCTATTTCTTTCTCTATTTCAGGCAATATGCCAAGCATATTATCAAATTCCTCTAACTGTCTAACAAAATGCCATGCATCGTCCTTTCCTAAGTCACCCTCGTCTTTTAGTTTATTCGCTTCACGCATAGTCCTGTAAAGAGCTGACAAAGCTTCCGATATGTTCAAGTCATCATCTAAAGCTTTCTCAAAATCAGCTTGAAAGCCTAAAGGTCTCATGCCACTTAGATTTACTAATGTGGAATCACTAAGTTCTACTTCATCAAACCTTCCCTTCCCCTTGACTCGATCCATACTTTGCCTGAAATCATTTATCTTTTGGATATTCCCTTCCGCCTCTTTCAGCTTCTTATCGGTAAGGTCAAGCTGCGAACGGTAATGAGTCGATAATAGCGCCAACCGTATCGCCTCAGGCGAATATTTTTTAGTCAGGTCTTCCAATAGTATTATATTACCAAGCGATTTGGACATCTTTTCGCCTTCATATATCAGGTGAGCGCAGTGCATCCACAGCTTGACGAATTTTTTACCCGACGCTGCTTCACTTTGCGCTATTTCGTTTTCATGATGGGGAAAGATATTGTCTACCCCGCCGCAATGAATATCGAGCTCCTCACCGAGGTATTTCATCGACATTGCCGAACACTCGATGTGCCATCCGGGGCGACCCTTTCCTAATGAAGTTTCCCAATAGATGTCTCCGTCCTCTTCTTTCCACGCCTTCCAGAGAACAAAATCCCTGATACCCTCTTTATCGTATTCATCTTCGGATATACGCTCGCCGGCTCTCATCGATTTAGGATCAAGCTGCACAAGATTTTCTTTTCCGTACTTTGAGTACTTCTCTATCGAAAAATACACAGAGCCGTCGTCTGTCTTATAGGCATACTCTTTCTCGAGGAGAGTTTCTATCAGTTCGACCATCTCATCGATTGTTTCCGTAGCTCTTGGATATTCGTCTGCGCTTTTTACATTTAATTTATCTAACCCCTTTTTAAACGCCTTTTCATATCTCCGTGTAATTGAAGCGAGTTTGCTCTTGTCTCCGCCGGATGCTTTTATGGTCTTGTCATCGACATCCGTTATATTCATTACGAGTGTCACCTTATAACCCTTGTACTCCAAATACCTCCGCAGAAGGTCTTCAAAGACATACGCCCTGTAATTACCTATATGCGGATAACTGTAAACGGTTGGTCCGCAGGCGTACATCTTTACCTCTTTGCCGTGAAGCGGAATAAAATCTTCCTTCTTTTTAGAGAGAGTATTATATAGTTTTAAAGTCATAAAACTAAATTAGAACACAGCAGTTGTTTAAACAAGCCCAAGAAAATTAACTTGATCGTTAGTTGAATTTTTGAATTGATAATTCAATTTTAGCAAGCATTTTCCTTGCGTTTCTATTAATGGGTGCGAGTTTGAGTAGATTTAACAAATATTCCCTGGCGATAGCTAGTTCTCCTCGTTTTGCGTAAACGCTTGCAAGATTGCCATAAGCAGAAATATAGTTTGGATTAATTTCTAATATCCTTTCAAATAATTTGATCGCTCCTTCATCATCTCCCTCGGCAACGAGAATCGAACCGAGATGAGATAGCGCCGGAGTGTAATCTGGATCAAGGCGGAGAGCTTCTTGAATGTATTCTTTGCTTCTTGCTGTATTACTGTAGTCGACCAAATAAAGTCTGCCTAAATTTACATAAGAACCCGGATATGATGGCTCCGATTTTATCGCCCTATTATAGTAATCTATTGCCGCTTCCGAATTCCCAGCGCCTTGCTCCAAATTTCCCAAATTTGTAAGTACCAACGCATCTTCAGAGTATATTTCTAAGCTTTCTAAATACACATCCTTGGCTTTATCTTTTTTACCTAACTTTTCATAGGAAATTCCCAAAGCAAAATAAGTTTTTATTTCTACCGGATTCATCATGATTGCTCTTTCTAACGCTTGAACAGCTTTTCGAGGATTCTTCAGACTGAGGTACGCCTTGCCGAGATTATACAGTCCGCCGATATGTTCACGATTTGATTTCAATCCTTCTTCTAAGAGTTCAACCGCTCTATGCAAGTATTCTTGTTCCCCGTGTTTTTCTTCAAAAAACTTTACATATGCAATCCCTAAACGAATATCCGCAGAGCTATCTGTTTCCTCCATAAAGTCTTTAAGTGTAATGACCCTGCCTTCCTCTTTTTCCGGTTCATCTACACTCAATCTTTTTCTAATCCAGTGATCTGTAAAATTCACGTGCAACACGTCGGCGGCATCGCCTTGCTTCATATGACAGCTAATACAATTTGCATCCACTTGGTGCTCAACACCTTCCGGTTCTCGAGATAGATTATCAATCTCATGACATTGAATGCATTTGTTATTAAAGTGCGCCCTTCCGAGAGATTTTACCGGTTTATGAGGGTCATGACAAACAATACAAGTCAACGCCCCATTACTTTTGATGTAACATTCGCTAAGGCTTGTTCGTTCTCCGTGACTCGCTATATCAAAATTGTTAGGAGAAATATCATCAGAAATATAAATGGATTTTAAGTCCGTCAGCCGCATACCGGGGCGAAAACTGTCTGATTTCATTCCTTCCTTGAATACTGCTTTCTCTCCGAGTAGATGACACTGAAGACAGACATCCATCTGCTCCCTCAGAGGCAACCGTGCAGGATTTACTATTGTCGGATCCTTCACTCCGGACATAGTTGTATTTATCTTCCAACCAAATCGAGATTTAACATGAAGCTCTCCGGGTCCATGGCATCGCTCGCAACCGATTCCGCTCGGAATATTTTTGAATTTATTTTCGGAATTATCTACATGATCGGTATATGAATTGTGACAATTCATGCATTCGGCCACTATCGGCCTTGAAAACCTTTGATTTCTACTATGATATCCGGGACTAAGATCCCATTTCCCTTTTCTCGAATACCATGTAACAGGCATTTCATACATTAAACTACCGATCTTTGTCATATACGTTCGGGCTTGTCTACCCGAGCCGATTATCCACTCAATTTTTCTTTTTAGCTCATGAATTTGATTTCCGGCATCATCAAGCCTGTATTCGCGCTGAAAAAATTCTCCTCTCTCTTGTATCATCTCATACCGAAAATTCGATTTTTTGTCATACACCCTGTTATTCGATTTGAAATTTTCAATAACGTTCCCGGTTGATGGTTTATAAAAAGACATCCCCATCCCCGTTTGTTTAAAAGATTTGAATATTTCAAGATGACATGCGGAGCAAGCCTCATCTCCTACAAATTTTACTTCGGGAGCCATATTCAAATATTCCGATGCGAGTGGTGATTTATTTTGACTTGACAGATCATTTGAAGAAAGGAAAAAATAATTGTAATAAAACCAACTTAAAATCAGAATAATCAGAATGGCGACACGGACGATATAAATTTTCTTGATCATTTTCATCAAAAAAAGTGAAATATTAGTTTAAACTTAAAACACCCTTTAAAACCTAGAGACTTATACCATTTTTGCTTCAATATCAAGTTATAGAGTGCCAACTAACATTTTCCTTCGACTAAAAATCTTCTTATATATCTATATACATAAATTTAATTTATTAATTGACATATATTGACCTAAATGAACATAATTTGAATAAAATATTAGTTCATACTTAAACCAATATCTCTCTTTAATCTACACCTGTTTGATATCATTTCTTCATCCGATCTATGATGCTTTTTTCAAAAACTTGCTTAGTCAGCATAAATGTCGGACACAAAATCTTGATTCACGATTTTTAAACCTAGTGTATATGGTATAATATGAACAAAATTTGTACATATTATTAGTTAGCACTTAAACTATTTTGATATACCCAATACACTAAAAATAATTGCATACTCAAATGCTTTCTCTTTTAGATAATCGTATCGACCCGAAGCTCCCATATGACCCGCTCCCATCTTCGTATCAAGCAGCAGCAAATTATCATCTGTCTTAAGGTCTCTCAACTTCGCTGTCCATTTCGCAGGCTCCCAATAACCGACTCGCGGATCATTTAAACCCGCCTTGATAAATATATTCGGATAATCTTTTTTGACCACATTATCATACGGGGAATACTTCACCATGTATTCGTAGTCTTCTTTCACTTTCGGATTACCCCATTCTTCCCACTCGATTGCCGTAAGAGGAATCGTTTCATCCAACATTGTATTTATCACGTCGACAAACGGTACGCTTGCGATCACCAGCTCAAACAGATCCGGCTTCATGTTCGTAACAGCTCCCATCAATAACCCGCCTGCGCTTCCGCCATAGATAACCAATTTGTCTTTATTCGTATATTTTTCACTTATCAAATATTCCGCACAGGCGATGAAGTCGGTAAAAGTATTAATCTTATTTTTCAATTTTCCGTCTTCATACCAGGCTCTTCCCATCTCTCCGCCGCCACGAACGTGTGCAACGGCATACACAAAACCCCTGTCTAACAGTGACAATATCTTCGAATCAAATGATGGATCCCTGCTTGACCCATACGAGCCGTAACCATACAGCAAGGCTGGACGACTCCCATCTCTGACATAATCGTTCCGGTATACAATCGAGATCGGGATGCTCTTCCCGTCGGCAGCGGTGGCGAAGATACGACGTGTTGTGTAATCCTTTTTATCATAACCGCCAAGCACCTCATATTCTTTCAGAAGCGTTTGTTCTTTGGTTCCCATATCATAATCAAACACGCTTTTCGGTGTGATCATTGAACTGTAACTGAACCGGAGTTCCTTTTTGTTAAACTCTCTGTTTCCTCTCGCACGAAAAGTATATACCGGTTCCGGAAATTCAACATAATGGTGCGCGCCGCTGTTCATATCCACTACACGAATCTGTTTTAATCCGCCCTTACGCTCATAAACCGCCATATGACCGCTGAACATATCAACGTAATCGATTTTCACATCCTCGCGATGCGGCAAAACCTCTTTCCAGTTGTCCTTGCCGGGATTTTCGTCAGAAACCTCTATCAGTTTAAAGTTCAATGCCTCGTCATTCGTCACTACGTAGAATTTGTCCGCATGATGATAAACATAGTATTCCATCATGTGTTGGCGTGGATGGAACAGCTTGAATTCACCCTCAGGCTCATCCGCAGAAAGATAACGGACCTCTGTTGTCGTGGCGCTGCCTGAACTTAAAATCAGGAATTTTCCATCTTTAGTTTTACCGGGGGAAAGGAAATATTGGTCATCTTCTTCGTGATAGACCAATACATCCGATTCGGCGTCAGTTCCAAGAATATGCCTGAATACCTTATCCGGTCGATGCGCTTCATCCAAAGTATTATAAAAGAGAGTTTTATTGTCGTTGCCCCATTCAATTGAATATCCACCGATATTTTTTACTTCATCGGGATAAAACTCTCCGGTTTCCAGGTTTTTTATACGAAGCAAATACCGTTCTGCTCCACTGCTGTCAATGGTTACAGCGACCATTTTATGATTCGGGCTTACCTCGAATGCCCCGATCTTGAAAAAATCGTATCCTTCAGCAAGCTTATTCTGGTCGAGCAAAACCTCTTCCTCAGCGTCCAACGTTCCCTTTTTCCGCGCATAGATAGGATATTGTTTTCCTTCTTCCGTGCGACTGTAATAAAAATAATTTCCTCTTTTTTCCGGGACAGAAAGGTCTGTTTCTTTTATCCTTCCCACCATCTCTTTATACACTGTTTCCTGTAGCTCCTTGGTGTGCGCCGTCATCGATTTGGTGTAATCGTTTTCCGCTTCTAAATATTCTATTACTTTAGGATTTTCTTTATCCTTAAGCCAATAATAATTATCCACCCTTTCATATCCGTGCAAAGTTTCAATTTTAGGTATCTTCTCGGCAATCGGCGGCTGAAGCATCTTTTTATCTGCTTTATCTGTCATTATATTTTCTCCTGCTGAACATCCGATTGATACAATTGCTATTGAAACCATTGATATTATCCCTGTTTTCATGGAATCGACCCTTATTGAGTTAATTGATTATTTTTCCGGCAGTACAGGATATCTCAAATGGAAATCAGTTGCATTTTGATAAGCACCGGCTACCGCGAGCAGTCTGCCTTCATCATAAAGTTTTCCAGTAAATGTGATACTTGTCGGTGTGCCGTTTTCTCTGAAACCGTTTGGCAGCACGACTGCGGGATGACCAGTCAGATTCGTTGCGAGCAGATCCCCACTTCCGAATGTTGGGGCGACGAATACGTCAACACTTTTGAACAAGGTTTCCAGCTCCATCATCAAAAGTGTTCTTGCTCTATTCGCGTTGATATATTCCACCGCCGGTATCAACCGAGCCTGCCTGAATACATTTGGCCATGCCTGCTTTTTCTGTCGAACCAACTTGTCATCATCGCCTGAACGGGTCAATTTATCAAATCCAGCTGCTGCCTCCGCGCTCAGTATAAAAGCGATGTCATAGACCGGAAAATCAGGAAACTCGATCGGCACCAGCTCTGCGCCAAGCGCCCATAACACATCTAATACTTCGTCGTCGATAGCTTTTTGGTCTCTTTCCTTATCAAATTCGGCTTTCAGATAGCCTATTTTCAGAGTGCTTAAATCAATGTTTTCATTGTAATTAAACGGTTTATCTACAACCGTTAAATCTTCTCCGTCCGGACCGTATATAGCATTGAACACGATCGCTGCGTCACTGACAGAACGGGTCATCGGTCCGAGTTTATCCATTGTCCACGATAGAGCCATTGCTCCCTTTCTACTGACTCTTCCGAATGTAGGCCTCAATCCTGTTGTCCCGGTTCGGGTGGATGGTGAAATAATAGAACCCCAAGTCTCCGAACCTATGGCAAAGCCGACAAGTCCTGCCGCTGTAGCCGCGCCCGGACCCGCCGAAGAACCGCTTGAACCTTCATCAAGATTCCACGGATTTTTCGTCTTTCCGCCATACCACACATCTCCCCAAGCAAGAGCGCCGAGCGTTAGTTTTGCAACAAGAACAGCCCCGGCTTCTTCCAGCTTTTTAACCACTGCCGCATCATAGTCAAAAACCTGTTCTTTAAACGGCACGCCGCCCCATGTAGTTTTTATACCCTTTGTGGCAAGCAGATCTTTAGCGCCCCATGGAATCCCGTGAAGAAGTCCTTTATAATTTCCTGCGGCAATTTCTTCATCCGCCCGCTTCGCTTGCCGAAGCGCTAACTCATCTGTCAAAGTGATCACACACTCTAAAACGGGACCATATTTTCTCAGCCGGCCAAGATACATATTAGTCAGTTCAACAGAGGAAACTTTTTGCGTTCTGATCAGTTCCGCTAACTTTGTTATGGGCCAAAATGCAACATCTTCAAGATTTTCAGGTCTCACAACGTTTGTTGGACGATTGTGACTAAATCCGTTTAATTTGTTCTCAAATACCATTCCCGGCAGTATTGGATTGAAAACGATTGCGGGTGTGAGTGAGTTCGGCATCTCAATTGCGCGCAGCGAATCATAACTGTTCAGTAGGTCATTAAGATCCCCGAGCATTGAATCTTTTTCTGCCCGCGTGAACTCCAACCCGATCAGAGCTGCGGCGTTCTCTATCATAGAATATGTCACCCTTCCTTCGTCTTTCAGGGTACCATAAAATATCGACGATACAAATGCGATCAGTGCTATCGCCGCAACCGTTGTGTAAACAGTTCTTTTATTCAGATTGACCATAATTGCTCCATTATGAATATATTCACATCTTTTCCGGGTTTAGTATCTTGTCTAAACTTAGATTGGTCGAATAATGATATTTGAACCTTACCTTTTCATGAATTTCTCTGCCCCATTTAAGACCCTCGGGAGTTTCAGCCAATTTGGCGTATAGTTTTTTAAGAAACTTTCTCCTTCCGACTTCCGTAAGAAACTTTTCCAATGCCGGATACGCCGTTTCATATCCACTTTCTATGGATAATAGGAGCCACTCTACGAGAATCTCGGGATTGTTGGACTCATTGAGCGCGAACGCACTGTTCAACTCATCCATCTGTTTCTTGCTTGCGTCTCTCGGAACCTCCCTTAGAAATTGAAGCCAATGATGCGTTGTCCATCCATCTGTCTCGATATCGGAGATTGGACCTCCGTTCGCCCAGACTGACGCGCTTTCAGACACTTTTGCGAGTAAATCGGAGCTTACTTCAGGGAAATTATCTGGTAAACCTACTCCATATACCCATCCGGGAACATTCAAACTATCGCTTAACTGCTGATTGTCTGCCAACAATTCAGAATTCAAATGCTCTAAAAACCTCTCTGTTGTCATATTTTTAAATGCATTTTGGTCGAAATAATTCCGTAAAAAATCATCCCATTTCTCTCTTCCTACTGCTCTTTCAATAGCGGTCAGCAAGAAACGTCCTTTTTGATATGGAATATTTGTAAAGCCGTCATCGGGATCACCGCCTGCCAAGTCTACCTTCAATTTCGTAGCCGGATTATCGGCCCCTAAATTTTCTACCTCTCTTCTCAGAGATTCTTTATCGAGGACAGCGAGCATCTGCTCATACTCGACCCCGTACACATCTTCCATGATCCTGCTTTCGATATAAGTAGTAAAGCCCTCATTCAGCCAAATGTCGTTCCAGTCGGCATTGGTAACGAGATTTCCTGACCAGGAATGCGCAAGCTCATGAGCTATCAAAGCAACCAGTGACCGGTCTCCCACCAAAACCGTTGGTGTCAAAAAGGTTAGCCTTGGATTTTCCATTCCCCCCCACGGAAAACTCGGAGGCAAAACTATAACATCATAGCGTCCCCACCTATAAGGACCGTATATCTTTTCGGCGCTGACTATCATCGCCTCTGTCTCCCCGAATTCATACGCAGCCGCCTCCACAAGCTCAGGCTCCGCGTAAACGCCTGTCCTCTGACCGGTGGCTCTGAATTCAAGATTGCCCACCGCTAATGCAAGCAAATACGAGGGAATAGCCTGCGGCATGATGAAATTGTATACTCCTTCCGCGTTTTTCTCCATAGGATTTTCAGCGCTCATAACAGCCATAAGTTCCGGCGGCACTTTAATTTTCGCGTCATATGTGATTCGGACGCCCGGAGAATCCTGCAGGGGTATCCATGTGCGTGCAAATATCGGCTGTGATTGCGTATATAAAAACGGATGTTTCCCTCCCGCTGTCTGAACCGGACTTACCCAATCGAGTGCGCCTGATTTGGGAGAGGTGGAATAATAGATGTTTACTATACTTGTTCTTGGAAGAATATCTATGATCAGCGCCTGCCCTAACAGGTCTACTTTTTCTCCCAGTCTGAATTCGGTAGGTGTTTCTATAGTCCCGAGCGTGATACTATTTATACTCAAATCCCCCGTATCAAGATACAGTTTTCTTACATTCCCCGATGTTTTTATTTTCAGGCTTACCTTACCATCAAGCGTCTTCTTTTCAAAATCCACAGTGAGGTCGAGCGACAGATGGGTTACAGCGGCTTCCCACGGTCTCGAGAACGAATGCGGGTCTTTCGTGTATTCAGAGGTTACTGGCTTTTCCTCTACAATATTAGCAACTTCTTTTGTGTTTGAGCATCCGAATATAAGGAATATCATCGCCGGTATAATCACTGATTTCTTTATCAATTTTCATATCTCCTGTAATTTATTTAATTTATTTTAAACTCGACGGAAGTCTCGGAGAGGAGAGCAATGCTTCAAACTCCTCCCACCTCTTTTCAGGATTATCAGAAGTCCCGCCACGCGACTCTATGTATTCTTTCACAAGATCTTTTCCTAAGTTATAGTTGATCACATAGGCTCTGTATTGATCGATAAACCGCACTCTTTGGGCGGCTCTTTCCGGCGTAAATAATCGCAGCCGAACAAATTTTTCTTCCGCTTGTTCCCTATCAAGATCACCGTTCAAATATCCTCTTGCTATCTCGTTTTGAACATAATCCAGCTTTTCAGTGAGCTCAAAAACTTTATAGTATTCCTCTACCCGAGTAGAGTCAAGCCCGGCAAGCGGGAAAAGAATTTCTCTTTCATATCTGATTCTTTCTTCTCCTGGAAATGCGACTTCAATGCCGAAATTCGCGGTTCCCTCAGAGATCATAGATTGAGAACTGTATAGCGGATTTATAGTAAATTCCAGCCATCCTCTTCCCTTAGCCAATCTGTTTTCCAACAAAACGTTGTAAACATGGTGTCCCGGATATCCTTCGTGACTTGCTACATCTACCACCCTGTCTATGGTAAGGGGAATATCGCGATTCAACTGAATAAGGCTGTGGCTGTTTCCCTTATACCAATTGTATCCTGTCCACGGTTTTCCCGTTACATATTCCAATTCGAATTTTTCGTTTTCCGGTAATTGGATATGATTTTGGGTCCTTTTTCTCGCTTCTCTTATCGCTTCTTCAAAAACGGCATCCACCTTCTCGTCCGGAACTATAAAATCTTCCTTAAATCTGTTTAACCGTTCCGAGACATTTCCTTCTCCAGGTAATAGCTCGTCGAGTTCTTCGATTATCTTTTCAAAAAAACTATCCGGTAAATTAGGAGGGTCTGCATCGAATATGAATTTCGCTTCCTCGTCGAAAGTAAAATTAACACCCTCTACCATATCGATTCGAGCGCTAACCGATTCGACCTGTTTGGATAAATACTGCTTCCTGAGCAGCAGAATCTCCTCTTCGCCGGACATGTCTATCCTATTTACAGCTGATAATAGATCTTCCGATTCTAATTTTAATTCAGCAAGGGTGACACCGGATAGCTCTACACCTTCCCTTACGGCAGGATCGCCGTAATAAGCATCGACGTATCCTCGTTCATGCGTATCCATTCCTAACATAAGCTTTACATACCGTTCGGCAATCCTGTTTAGCTCTTCATTTCTGTTTTTCAATAGAGGTATATCATCTTTTTTAACACTCGTATCTGTGCATGAAAAGAAAAAGAACATTGAAAAAACCAATAAAACATTTTTTGACACGTAAAGATCTCTAAATCTCATTCTAACTCCTAAGTCTGTTTCTCCAATTATCAAAACATTTAAAGTGTAAGCATGCACGCCCAATATCTTGAACTCTGAAAGATATGAATCACCCGAATCGATTACAAGTGGAACGTAGTGGATTCATTGCTCTTCAAAATAATATCAGAGGTTTAATAATAAATTCGAATTGCCTTGTTTTTTCTCGTGAAAATTCTTTTAGAAGCGGGTCATACTCTCTTCTGTTTTCGTAGATAACGCCGAGCTTCAAGCCGCCAAGTTTACTCCTAATGGGAAAATATTTGCCGTACGCAAAATGTATTCTTGAAAATCCGTCTTCTATCTCTGAAGTTGGAATCTCCAATTCTAACGAAGCAGCGCTATTGTGAAAAATCCTCCAATCTAATTTTGACTTTTGGGTTTTCGATCTCTTCAGAACAAGTGTCGCCGTATTGGAGATTTCGGATATTCCATACCAGCGGTATCCAATTTTGAGGTCCCAGCTTCGTTTTTTCGGACCGTAACCGCCGCTACCCTTCAGTTTCCATTCCGCCCGAAACCAATTTGACTCGACAAAACTATTCTCGAATAATTGATGTAATCCCCCTGTAAGCACCAACCCGCTTACTCCGGTCGCCGCGATGAAAAGTTCATCATCTTCATTTAAGTCCCAGAACGGTCCTATATGCCCCAAGAACAGACTCATCGACCAAGGCTCCTGAATGCCCGCGCCAAGACTTTTCATTAAATTAAAATCCTCGCCTATGTCGAAATTCTTATAAGAATTTATATGGTTTTCCTCCATCCATGCAGAAAATGATGCCATCGGATAGCCGGTAATTTCAATTAAGAAAAAGCCCGGCGGGATAGACCTTTTAACCAGATCCCGGTATAGCCCAAATTCATCGTCGTCCCAAAGAATCACTTCTTCCTCTTTGTCAAGATCGGCATTGATACTCGAATATGACTTATAAATACCAGGAACTAATGTTGTGCCCCATTTTCTACCATCCCATTTCCACGTGTGGTTAAAGGCTTTATAGTTCAGTGTTCTGTAGGCTAGATTATATCTCCCTGATTTCTTAGATTTCTCGTCAGCCTGCGCTTTGATTAAAGGTGTCAGCGATATAACACCGATTATTACGGTCACTATTATAATTACTTTTCTGACGATATCTTCTTAACCTACTCTTCTATTCTGAAAATCGGTTATCATAATATAGCAAAAGGGCGGTATATTTACCGCCCTCAACTATTAAATTTATTTTATAAATTCTTATTCTGATTCGGTTTCCGCTGACTCTCCGTTTCCTCCACCGGAACCGTAAATTTTTGCTATCACGATTCCACCGATTGCCAATTCTATTACGTGATATAACGCATCATAGAGATTTGCGTCCAATGGCATTTTATATGCGCCTGCGAAAATAAATGCCCTCGGAAGTGACATAAAAATACCCATCATTGCGCCGAATTTCATTCCCTCATTCAACGCCGTACCACCATCGATTCCCATCGGATACATATACGCCATCATGAAAGAAAAAATCAGATAGCCTATAATTATATATAACAGTGAAAATTGTTCTTCAGGGAGGTTTACGTCGGCATATGCAGCTGCGTTAAAGTCCAGCATTACAAAGTTATGCCAGATTCCGCCTATTATAAACATTACCAAAAAACCACCGAACCAAGCCATTATCAGTTTTTTACTGTCCATGTTAAGCCTCCTCGCTTTTCGGGTTATTGAAATGGAGCCGCACTATGTTGTTTTTATTACATTTAGGTAAAATCGAGCTTCTATTTAAGAAAAAGCCCGGCTAACTGTCAAGTTATTTAAAATCAGCTAGCCAACTCCACAATTCTCTCCACCAGATCTTGAAAGCTCATACCAACGGCTTTTGCCGCTTTAGGTACGAGGCTTGTTTCGGTCATACCTGGCAGTGTGTTCAACTCAAGGCAATAAAACCGATTGTCGGTATCGAGCAGGAAATCGGCGCGCGCGTAGTGCCGGCAGCCGAGCGCATTGAAAGCCTTGAGCGCAGCTAACTGTATTCCTACCTCTAATTGCTCCGGTAAGTCGGCAGGGCAGATGTATTCCGTCGTTCCGGGTGTATATTTGCTTTCATAGTTATATACTTTACTCTTTGGTTTTATTTCAATTATCGGTAGAGATTGTTTGTCGAGAATTGTAACCGTTAGCTCCCTGCCGTCGACATATTTTTCTACCATTACATGGCTCGAATACTTTGCCGCTTTCGCCGCTGCTTCATCGAGCTCTTCAGAGCTATTAACGATGCTGAATCCGACTGTCGAGCCTTGATCGTTAGGTTTAACTATCATGGGAAAATCCATATCCGTATTACTATGAAACACTTGCCCGTCACGAACCATAGTCCATTCAAGCACCGGAATTCCCGCCTCTTTGAAAAGCTTTTTCGATACGTCTTTGTCCATTGCCAATGCGCTCGCAAGAACATTCGAGCCTGTATATTTTAGTCCTACGGAATCAAGCAATGCCTGAATAGTGCCGTCCTCTCCGAAAGTGCCGTGCAGGGCCAAAAAAGCCAGTTCGGCGTCTTTAATGGGCGCAGAGCTGAGCATCTCTATCGCTATTGCTCGGTTTGTCTCCTCCAAATCGGGCGGTTTTCTGCCCGGCTTAGTTTTATACTGCTCTGAATCTGGCGGTTGCTGTTCCCCGCCTAACAATGGATCAGCGATCGAAACTTCATGACCCGCTTCTTTCAAGGCGGAAGCAACTGCGCTGCCCGAAGCAAGAGATACTTCTCGTTCCGTTGAAAAACCGCCGCATATAACAACTATATTCAATTTTACTCCTACAGGTTCAACGAATATTTAAAGTCATACCAGAGAATTAAAAAGAACTTATCGTCGCTTTCGGATTTATCTTTCGAATGCCCAAAATTATCAATGGCGACATGTTCATAATCAAATGTTACTCTGAATTTACTCGAAAAACTCTTTTCGGCGCTGAATCTGAATTCAGTCAATTCCTGCACAACTCCCGTTGGAAACGGTTCTGAATAACCGTCTTCAAATTTAACATCCTTCCATGGCGTTGAAAAGGGAACATCGATTCCGCCCTCGCCATCCCTCCTAAGAGTTAGATTCAGCGATATCTTCACTCCTTCTTTTACCCAAGATGATGCTCCGAACTCCCAGCTGTCAAAATCATTCCCGAGAAAATACCCGATCGGACGATTTCTGTGCTTCAAAGTCTCTTCAACATTGGGTGTGGTATAGGTTCTGTTGGTTATCCGAACGTATTCTACCCAACTGTCAACGCCGTCAAATCCGAACGGATTAGCCCTCTGCACACCAAGAATCAGACCTATTTCGTTAGGCTCCAGATCATCCAATTCCTTGTTGTCGAGCTGGATATCATCGATCAATATGGCGCCGCTCAATCGCCAATATCGCTTCGGATACCAAAGCAGATCTATAGCTCCCAAAGTATTGGATTGAGATAAATCGTTTAGATTCTCACCGTGAAATACGAGCGCCGGATTTGTGAACGCAGCAATAGGACTCGCATTGACACCGCCATATATTAGCAGCTCCGAGATTCCTATGTTCAACGAATTGCCGATGCTTATACCTGCCCTATGAACTGATAGGAAACGTCTCTTGCCCTCCACCCTGTCAAGCTCGGCGGCTATAAACGATAACTCCACAGAACCGATCCTCAATTCGGCGGACAGTTGATCCATCGGACGTGAATAGTCTGAAATCAACAAAGTCCCTCGCTTACCTATCCCCCAGCGCTTGAAATCTCTACCGAAAAGAAGGCTGAACCTGGAACTTTCATATTGCATATAGCCTTGCTCCGTGAACGCAGACATACCGCGCCACTTTCGACCAACATACGTCGGATCTTTCGCGAGATCGCTGTCAAAATTCATGGTATTATAAACTCCGAAATTCTTTCCAACCTGAAATCCGCCGTTTATGCGGAAACTTTCACTGTTGTTTCCCACATTAACTTGCGTCAGCAGCCCTATGGAGAAGATGTCACTCGATTCATCCTTTCTGATAAGATTCATCTCGCCGGCGAATTCCTCATACAGTTCATCAAGCAGCCATACAGCTTTTGGTATATCGTCCGTAGCCCATCCCGCTATCAAATGATCCACCAATGCACTTGCGACTTCCCCCCTTGTGAACGGTCGTTTTGCAAAATTATGCTCGCTGAAAAACCCCCTTAACCTCAATTCTTCCATATGTTGATATGCCCAATGATATGTCGGCAATGTCTCTTTAAGCCCGGCAATCAGCGTTTGCGTTGAAATAACGATTACTACCAAAAAAATGCAGCGTTTGACGGCAAACTTACGCATCGGTTACAACTCTTAATTTGTCAATGGATAAAAGATACTCGAACGCTTCTGATAAATTATTAACGACTGCTACAGCGTCATCCTCCGTAACCGATATATCTGGCACAGGTTTACCTCCCCTTATAAGAATCGGTCTTGTGCCGACTCTTATGGCGACCGCAACGTCGGTCAGCTTATCTCCGACGAACCAGGTGCTTGTCAGTTTGATATTATATTTCTCCGCCGCCTGAAAAAATAGGTCAGGCTCAGGTTTTCGGCATTTACACATATCGTCCGGAGTATGTGGACAATAAAATATATCCTTGATCTTTCCGCCGTGCGCTTCAATAGTTTCGATCATATTGGACATTATTTCGTCAATGGTTTCTTTGCTGCACATCCCCCTGCCTATCGCCGATTGGTTTGAAATGATTATAATCCTGTATCCCTCATCTGTCGCGCGTTTTATGGTGTCAAGCGCATCGGGCAGGAACTCAAAATCCGACCAATCGGTTATATAACCCTCAGGCTCAACGTTGATGACACCATCACGGTCAAGAAATAGGATTTTTTTATTTTTATTAGGCTGAGGCATTTATAACTGAGTGTAACTTACTGAGATAGCGAAGGTATGTCAAGTCTGATTCGACTCCTCATTCATCTGTTGCACACCGAGAAATGAACAAATTCTTTCCTGTATATCGGTGATATCCAATTTTTCATCTTTCTCTTCACCATTCAAATAAACGAATGCGTCTCCATATGAATGCATTCCGCTGAACCTGTCATTTCCGAACAAATCGCTGCCCGAAAGCTCTCCCTTCAGCTCGTAACCGGGAGAAGGAATCGCTATTAAGTCAGGGAGCTGCAGCGGCGAATTGTCAAATCCGGTTAAATCCCACTCCTCTCTCATATCCACTACCTTCTGAATTACCTTGGACCCGGTTTCCGGATCATGAACATTTTCAAGGGATTCCGAAATCTCTTTTCTGAGCGATTCTGCGTTTTGGTCATTGAGTATAGTTCCATTTGGAGTCTTACCTTCAAGGTGAAGATATATCCTTCCGGGAGCCATGCTGAAGAGTTTGCTGCCCGGAGCTATTCCCGACAGGTTCGTCGCATTTTGCTCAGAAAGGGAAAGATATCCTCTCTCTATCAGCCAGCGGTTTAAGTAAAAATCTTTTTTAAGTTCTGTAAAACCATGGTCTGAGAGAATTATCAACGCCGTTTCTTCAGAAAGCTTTTCCATAACAGTTTGAAGGAATCTATCAATTTGTCCGTACAAAACAGAAAACAAGTCAAGCGCCGTGGATTCTTTATCCATCATCTGGCGCCACATAAAATGATGTAAACGGTCAGTTTCGAGTATATGAAACACAAACAGATCCCAATTTTCTTTATTCAAATAGTGGCTTGCCGTGTTGATTCTGGCAGAAAGTGTTTTGGGTAATTGGGCTATCAGAGAGTCGTCCGATCTCCTTGCCGACCACGCATCGATGTCAAGTTTATAGTCAAATGACTTTAACGTCTCAATCTCCTCTTTTGGATACACAGACCTTTCAAGATTGGGCGCGAGAAACCCTGAAACCAATATTCCGTTTATAGGAGCGGGTGGAAACGTTGCCGGAACCCCGATCGAACAGACCCTTAGCCCTATCCGTGAAAGATGTTGATAAATTGTAGAAACCTGTAAATCTTCAGCAGTTGGTACAAACGGCGAATATCCATCCAGCCTCCTGTCAACGAATCCCGTTATTCCATGAACGCCGGGATTCAGACCTGTAAGAAACGATGCCCACGCAACCGATGATACGGGTGGCAGGGTAGTGGTCATCGGATGAATTCCGTTCCTCTGATACAGAGACGATAGAACAGGAGAGAGATTCATCTCCTTCAGTGCGGGGAAAAAGGAGAACGGCACGCCGTCGAGTGCGACAACTATTACGTGCTTGCGGGGAGATTTTGACACTATCATTTTCTTGGAAGGCGCGAGAATGTCTCCTCAGAGCGAGACGGCGGGAGCTATACCCTCTCTTTCATCTCCTGAAGGACTTCATATGGGATCGCCATATTGCCATAACCGACGCCTAATTTGATAGCCGGTTTAATATCACCATGGAAATCGGTACCGCCCGAGATTATAAACCCGAGCTTATCCGCTATCTTCATTAGCCTGTCCTCTTCAACATGAGAATGATTATTATAAAAAACCTCTACTCCGTCGAAACCGGAGTCTTTCAGTTCCGACAATAGATTGTCAAAAGCAGAACCATTCAGACCCAGCGTTCCAGGATGCGCAAGAATAAGAAGCCCGCCGGCGCCGTGGATCGCATCGGCTGCTTTTTCCCGGGTGAGACGATCTCTTTCAAAATATGCTATAGCCCCCTTTTTCAAGTACTTGTCAAAGGCTTCCTGAATGTTCTTGACATGACCCATTTTTACAAGCACAGCTGCAATATGCGGTCTTCCGACTTGTCCGCCCCCTGATATTTTTTCCACTTCTTCCATCGTTATCGGTATTCTCAGTTCATTAAGTTTTTCGATAATCCTGGGATTTCTATCTGACCGACTCTCCTGAAGTTTAGTGAGAGCATCGTTCAATCCTTTATCTTCCGGGTCTATCAGCAAGCCAAGTATATGCATCGACCCGGGACCATATTCTACGCTCAATTCCATACCGGGAATTACTTCAATGCCTAATCGTTTACC
>SORU01000024.1 GCA_004402915.1 Fidelibacterota bacterium MT.SAG.2 | reverse complement strand
GTATAAAACTAACCCGGCAGGGGAAACGGCAATCGGTAAACATATAGCTGTTATAGGTGGTGGGAATACGTCCGTTGACGCAGCTACTGCTGCAGTTCGGCTCGGAGCTGAAACAGTAACTATACTGTACCGTCGCTCAGAATCGGAAATGCCAGCTTTCAAGCATGAATATGAGCACGCCAAAGCCGACGGCGTTATTTATAAATGGCTCGCTAATCCAGTTGAATTCTTAGGTGACACCGATGTTGATGCTGTGAAATGCGTCAGAATGGAACTTGGCGAACCTGACGAGTCAGGAAGGCGGCAACCTATTGAAGTTCCCGGTTCGGAATTCACCATCCCTGCTGATATGGTATTTTTAGCTTTGGGGCAAGTAGCGGACGAAGCGTTCATCAATTCCATTCCCGGAGTAGGAATTAGCCATGGAAGAATCATCGCCGATCCTAAGAATGGAAAAACTTCCAACCCTCGAATATTTGCTGGCGGTGATGTTGTTCATGGCGCTATGGAAGTTGTAAACGCCGTTCAAGCCGGAAAACTTGCGGCGGTTGAAATTGCTGAATTTTTATCTAATGGAGAGAATTAATAATGGCTGACCTAAGTATAGATTTCTGCGGAATCAAATCACCCAATCCGTTTTGGTTGGCGTCCGCGCCACCGACTAATTCCGAATATCAAGTAAACAGAGCCTTCGAGGCAGGTTGGGGAGGTGCCGTATGGAAAACGATCGGCGCGCCTGTAATGAATACAACTAACCGTTACGGAGGGCTTGACGGTCCTGAACAAAAATTGATCGGGTTGAATAACATCGAGCTCATCAGCGACCGGAACATAGAAACCAACCTGAAAGAGATCGCCGAAGTAAAAAAGAATTGGCCCGACAGAGCCGTAATTACTTCTCTAATGGTTGAATCTGACAAAGATGTGTGGCACGATATTGTTAAACGAACCGAAGACACAGGCTGTGACGGCATAGAACTGAATTATGGATGTCCCCACGGGATGAGCGAAAGAGGTATGGGCGCTGCCGTAGGACAGGTGCCTGAATATTGCTCCATGATAACCGAGTGGGTTACCGAAGTTGCATCTATTCCCGTTATAGTGAAACTTACTCCGAACATTACAGATATAATCCAACCTGCCAGAGCAGCTGTGAAAGGTGGAGCGGATTCTGTTTCGCTTATCAACACCATCAACAGCATAATTGGAATTGACCTCGACACTTTCGATACTATTCCCTCAGTAGGAGGAAAGGGTTCGCACGGAGGATTTGCAGGACCGGCAGTGAAACCGATAGCCCTCCATATGGTATCATCGGTTAGTAAGGATGAGCAGGTGAATGTGCCTATATCCGGTATAGGAGGTATTTCCGATTGGCGCGATGCGGTAGAATTTATGCTGCTCGGCGCAACAAGTGTTCAGGTTTGCACGGCAGTAATGCATTACGGCTTCCGGATAATTGAAGACATGATAGACGGGATGAATAATTGGCTTGATGATAAAGGAATCCAATCTGTCGAAGAAATTATCGGTAAATCTGTTGAACGGATAACAAATTTCGGGGAGCTTGATCTTCTATACAACACAACCGCTCGAATTGATAAGGATAAATGTATCTCCTGCAATCTCTGCTACATAGTCTGTGAAGACACGGCTCATCAATGTATCGACCTAAAACCTTTTGATGGCGGCATCAAACCGGAAATAAGAGAGGATGACTGTGTCGGTTGCAGGCTTTGTGCCATGGTTTGTCCGGTACACGGTTGCATAGAAATGGTAGAGTTAGATTCAAGCGCGAAGAAAACCTGGAATGAATTAGAAGAAGAACTTTCAGACCCCATGAGCTGGGAAGAACTGAGAAAATTCCAAAAGAAGCATGGTATAGAAATACATTAAGAATCAGAATATAAGGATTTAGATCATGTCGATACTTATAAAAAACGGCACCGTTATAAATGCTGACGGCACACAAAAGGCCGATCTTCTCGTCGAGGAAGAGATCATCTCAAAAATCGGCGAGTCTTTAGATGAAACGGCGGAAAAGGTTATTGACGCATCGGGGAAATATATCATCCCCGGTGGAATTGACGTTCATACGCATCTTGACATGCCGTTTGGCGGAACCGTATCGTCTGATAATTTCGAGACGGGTCATATAGCTGCGGCTTTCGGCGGAACCACATCTCATATAGATTTTATAATTCAGGGCAAGGGGCAATCACTCGCCGAAGCGATTGATATTTGGCATTCAAAAGCCGACGGCAAGGCTTGCGTTGATTATGGATTCCACATTGCAATAACCGACTTTACTGATTCCGTCATGGAAGAACTCCCGACACTTGTTCATACAGGCATCAGCAGCATCAAGCTCTTCATGGCTTACAAAAACGTTCTACAGGTCGATGATGAAACACTTTTTAGGTCGTTACAGATTGCCGGTGATAACGGTTTGCTCACATGCGTTCATGCCGAGAACGGTGATGCGATTGACGTTTTGATCAAGCAGATGCTTGCAGATGGAAAAACGGATCCCATTTATCATGCAAAATCAAGACCACATTGGGCGGAAGCAGAAGCGACTTCCCGCGCGATACATCTCGCAGCGATCGCTGATGCGCCTCTTTTTGTTGTTCACCTGACCTGCGCGTCGGCTCTCGACCAGATAAAGATGGCTCGCGCAAAGGGATTAAAAGCGATGGCAGAAACCTGCGTGCAATATCTATTCACCACTGAAGATGATCTTGACCGTCCCGGATTTGAAGGAGCAAAATATGTATGCTCTCCCCCGCTTCGCACAAAAAAAGACCAGGAAGCGCTATGGGAGGGACTCATTAACGGTGATCTGGCAAGTATCTCCACCGACCATTGCACCTTCAACTATGAAGGTCAAAAAGAGCTTGGCAGAGGGGACTTTTCCAAGATACCGAACGGACTGCCAGGAATTGAGGACCGGATGATGGTCATGCATCATCATGGAGTCGGAGAAGGACGATTCAGTTTAGAACGATGGGTCGAAATTACATCCACTAATCCGGCAAAAACTTTCGGTATGTATCCCCGAAAAGGAGTCATCGCCGAAGGAAGCGATGCCGACTTGGTTATATGGGACCCTGAAAAAGAACACACTATTTCCGTCGAGACTCATCATATGAACATAGACTATAATTTGTACGAGGGGATGGAAGTCAAAGGTGTGCCCGAAGTGGTATTCTCGTCCGGACGAATTGTTATTGAAAACGGAGAATTCAAGGGAAAGGTTGGAGCGGGTAATTTCATTCGCAGAGAAGCTATATTGAGCGTTATATAACTATACTGAAAATTCACCTTTGGAGTAAAAATGGCAGAGCTGGCTAAAGGTATCATTTACGGAATAGAAGATAAACCGCCGATAGGCAAAAGGGCGGTTCTCGCTCTGCAGCACGTCCTCACTATGTTCGGCTCCACGGTCAGCGTCCCTCTCTTGCTCGGTCCCGCGATGAATATGACCCCTTCCGAAATAGTCATTCTCGTAAGTTCCGTAATGCTCTGCTCCGGCATTGCCACATTCTTGCAGGTTACGATAGGAAGCAGACTCCCGATCGTTCAGGGAGTCTCTTTCAGTTTTCTCGCGCCGTTTTTCGCTATAATCGCATTCGCTAAAACCGGGAACCTCAGCATGCAGTATATCGCAGGAGCAATCATACTTGGAGCACTGATTGAAATCGCGATTGGTCAATTCAAGCTGATAGGAAAGTTGCGGAAATATATCAGTCCGGTTGTAATTGGACCTGTTATAATGCTTATCGGTCTTTCGTTGTTCAAAGTCGGCGCTCCGAAAGCGGGAACCTATTGGCCAATCTCGGCTACCGTCATAATCGGAATCGTTTTGTTTAGTCAAGTTCTCTCAAAAAAGAATAAATTATTTCGGCTCTTTCCAATCCTCAGCGCCATTATTATCGCTTACCTCGCATGCGTTATCTTTACGCTCATCGGCAGCTTCGAGCCCGGTCATCCTGCTTATATCGACATGAGCATTGTATCTGAATCCACTTGGTTCAAACCGCTTGACACAATTTTCTTTCCGTGGGGTCTGCCAAAATTTCATGTAGGTTTTTTCTTCGCGGTTCTTGCGGGCTATCTCGCGAGTATGATAGAATCGTTCGGCGATTATCATGCGGCGGCATATATGTCCGGTGCGGGTGACCCGACAGAAGAAATGCTGAACAATGGAATTCGCTCGGAAGGATTGGGTTGTCTGGTCACGGGGATTCTCGGCGGATTCGCAAGCACATCTTATTCAGAAAATATCGGACTTATAGGGATAACTAAAGTCGCTTCCCGCCATGTTGTGATGCTCGGAGCAGGATTTTTGGTGCTGCTCGGATTCTTTAGCAAGTTCGGCGCTCTCGTTGCCACAATACCCGAACCGATAGTCGGCGGACTGTATACCGCTCTGTTCGGGCTTATATCCGCCGTAGGAATTCAGCAGCTCGCCCGCGCCGACCTTTCGAGCGACCGCAATCTTATGATAGCGGGTCTTTCACTTTTTATGGGACTCTCGATGCCGGCTTATATAGAAGGTGTTGCCGCATTCGGATACCCACCCGGAGCCGATGCAATTGCTGCCTCTCTTCCGAAAGCGCTTGCTGATATCGTTACATCTGTTCTCTCGACAGGAATGGCGGTTGCGGCGATAATTGGGCTGACTCTCGATAATCTTATACCCGCTTCAGATGAAGAACGGGGTATCACTCCGGCTGCGACTAAATAAACGCGATCAGGTCCTGCGAGTGCGAGTCAGGATTCAGAGAAGTGTCTTTGACACAAGCCCTGACTGCCACCTAATCACAATCGATTATTTTTTACCGATCTTCAAACTAAACGCCCAAGGCTCAGGCAGAGCTAAAAACATCAGACATGCTCCGATGAATGTAAAATTCCTCAGGAAGCGTGAGAACTGCCCTGCTCGCGCTGCTGTGTCCTCTACGTTCCAAAAATCATGCATCACGACCGCCACTGCGACCAAAAAAACAATTAAAATGTATGAGCCGATCTTCGGATAATATCCGCTGAGAATGCTTAGACCGCCGATGAGGAGCATAAGACCGGTGAAAATTACAGCAAATTCAGGAAGAGGCACTCCCTTTGACGCTGTGTAACCGGTCATTCCCTCAAGATTCAAAAAATGATTTATGCCACTCCTGATAAAGTAACCGCCGAACAGGATCCTTCCTAATAGAACAGCCTTTTCCATTGTTTAATTGACCGCCGCGAAGGATTTGTCAAGAATTTCAAGAGCATCTTTGATCTGTGATTCATTTACAGACATAGGTGGCGCTATTCGGAAGACATTTCCATAAAGCCCGCCCTTACCGATCAGCAAGCCTCGTTTTTTTGTTTCTTCAAACAGCTTCATTGTAGCAACAGCATTAGGAGTCCGGTCTCCGTTAGGCTCGTCCTCTACGAGCTCCATTGCCTGCATAAGCCCCATCCCACGCACTTCACCTATTATCTTCGGATATTTCAAGGCAATTTCCTCAAGACCCTCGCGCAGTAGATCACCCATAGCCTCTGCGTTAGAGCGAAAATCCTCCTCCATCAATATGTCGATGGTCGCAATTGCCGCCGCGGAAGAGATCGGATTACCACCAAAAGTAGATATTGTGAGTTTTTTGAGAGATTCCGCTACTTCGTCTGTTGCGATCGTCGCGCCTAACGGCATCCCGTTGGCGATTCCTTTTGCCATCGTCATTACCTCGGGTTCAACTCCGTAATGCTCTATACCGAACATCTTTGAACCCGTTCTTCCAAATCCAGTCTGAACCTCATCGCAGATAAATATGCCGCCGTATTTGCGAATTATATTCACTGCAACCTCGAAATATTCCTTCGGTGGAGTAATGAACCCACCGACTCCCTGTATTGGTTCGGCTAAAAATCCGGCTATTTCGCCTGTAGTAGTTGTAAGTATCAGTTCTTCTATATCCTGAGCGCATTTGATCTCGCACGAAGGATATTCCAAACCGAGCGGGCACCTGTAACAATACGGACTCATTGCATGCTTGATGGCTGCTATCTGCGTCGGAACCGAACGCCACGCAGAGTGTGCCGTCAGCGATTGAGCTAAGAACGACCTGCCCGAGTATCCATGCCTCAGCGCTATGATCTCCATATTCCCAGTAAACACCTGAGCTAACATGACGGCGGTTTCAACTGCTTCCGTACCCGATGCCGTGAAGAAACTCTTTTTAAGCTTTCCCGGCGTGATCTTAGCTAAACGCTCCGCTAATTCTACTATAGGGATTGTGGGATATAGGGTTGATACATGCCCCAACCGGTTCATTTGAGCGGAAATAGCTTTATTTACTCTATCGTCCGCATGTCCGATCGATACGGTGAGTATTCCTCCGAAGAAATCGAGATACTCCTTCCCGTCGACGTCTGTGACATAACATCCCTTTCCGGACTCGAGAGCGATTGCCTCCGAGTAATAGTTTATTACAGACGGAAAAAGATATTCATTATGTTTTTCTTTCAGTTCTGCTGATGTAAGATTTTCTTCTGTTTTAGAAAAGTTTTCTACTTCTGTTTCAGGCGTTTGGGTCACTGAGTTTCCCATAAGTTTCCGGTCTCCTGTCTCTGTAAAATTGCCATACTCTCCTTACCTCGTCGATCATATCGAGATCGAGTTCGGCAGTGATGAGTTCATCTTTATCCTCGCTTGCTTCGGCAAGAAAATTACCGCGAGGGTCTACGAAATAACTGGTACCGTAGAATTCGCCGATATTCCAGGGTGCTTCGGTTCCGACACGGTTGCTGCAAGCCATAAAATAACCGTTTGCCACAGCGTGAGCGGGCTGTTCTAATTTCCATAAATATTGTGAAAGTCCCTTTACTGTGGCTGATGGGTTGAACACAATCTCTGCTCCGTTCATACCAAGCATCCGTGCTCCTTCGGGAAAATGCCTGTCATAGCAGATATAAACGCCTACTTTAGCGTAACGTGTCTCGAATATCGGGTAGCCCATATTACCAGGTTTAAAGAAGTACTTTTCCCAAAAACCTGATGTATGAGGTATATGGTGTTTGCGGTATTTACCGAGATAAGTGCCGTCGGCATCTACTACGGCAGCGGTGTTATAGTAAACTCCCGGCTGTTCCTGTTCATAGACAGGAATTATCATTACCATCTCATACTTTTTTGCATAAGGTATTAATGCCTCTACCGTAGGTCCCGGCACCGGTTCAGCGGCGCCGTACCAATGCGCATCCTGACTCGGACAGAAGTATGGACCGTTGAATATCTCCTGAAGTCCGAGAATTTGGACTCCCGCCTTTCCCGCTTCATCAATAAACGGAAGATGTTTATCAAACATCGCCTTTTGAATGTTCTCTATAGACTCCTTCTCGTCATTGATAGGATTTGAACATTGTATCAAGCCGCATTTGACAATTCTCGGCATCTGCTACTCCTTAATTTTTTCTGACACTGTTACCAGCGGGAAATTACAACCTTCTTATCCGTATAGAACTCTATGCTGTCTTTTCCGTGCGCCTTCAGATCACCGAAAAACGAACCCTTCGCTCCTCCAAATGTGAAAAACGACATAGGGGCAGGAACGCCTATATTTATCCCTATCATACTCGCATCGACATTATACCTGAATTTTCGTGCATTTTTACCCGATGTAGTGAATATGGATATCGTGTTTGCAAGCGGATGTTCGGATATAATTTCAATCGCATCGTCAAGGTCTTTTACCTTCATCATTGACAGTACCGGACCGAAAATTTCCTCTTTGGCTATGGTCATTGACGGCTTTACATTTTCGAAGATTGTCGGTCTGAGATAATAGCCTCCTTCTTTTCCGTCTACTTGCGCTTCCCTTCCGTCAAGGATCATATCGGCGCCTTCTTCTATTCCTTTTTCGATATAAGAAAGAACTCTTTCTTTATGTCGGGCGGATACTACAGGTCCCATCAGAACTCCTTCGTCAAAACCACCGCCTATTTTTATGTTTGAGGCTTTTTGGACGACTAAATCTTTTAATTCGTCATATATCTTTTCATCGCCGAGCAGTACGCTTGCGGCAAGGCAACGCTCACCGGCACATCCGAAACAGGATGCTATAATTGCCTCAGCGGCCAAATTAATGTCTGCGTCATCACTTACGACCACAAAATTTTTGGCTCCGCCTAACGCTTGAACACGTTTACCGTTCTTACTTGCAAGCGTATAAACATGCTGCGCCACAGGCGAAGAGCCTACGAATGATACTCCTTTAATATCGGGATGTGTGCAAATACCGTCTACGACTACCTTATCGCCGTGAACAAGGTTTACAACTCCGGGGGGAAATCCTACCTCGTCAATCAATTCAAAAATAAAGTTGGAAGTCATGGGAACCTGTTCTGACGGTTTCAATATGAAAGTGTTTCCTGTCGCAACGGCATAAGGCAGAAACCATAGCGGGACCATCGCCGGAAAATTAAAGGGAGTGATCGCTGCAAAAACACCTATCGGTCGTCTGTAAACTACGGTATCAATTCCGGATGCCACATCCTCAAGCGAGGATCCCTGCATCATAGTAGGAATTCCTGCTGCGACCTCCACATTCTCCACAGCCCTGCGTACGGAACCGCGCGCTTCATCGAATGTTTTACCATTTTCCAAAGTCAATACGCGGGCAATGTCATCAAACCTATCTTCCATTATGGTTTTAAGTTTAAAGAAATATCTCGCTCGTTCAACAGGAGGCGTTCTCCTCCAGGCAGGAAACGCATTTTTTGCCGATTCAACCGCATCATCGAATTCAGATTTGGTTGAAAGCGGTAATTTCGCCAATTGCTTTCCGTTGGACGGGTCTATTATATCAAGTATGTTCTCCGAATTAGATTGAACGAATGCCCCGTTTACATAATTTTTTATTATCTTCACATCCGTTTCGGTTCCATTTCCACCTTTTTCAAGAACCGCCGATGCTGTTTCAGTTGAGCTAACCATGTTAATGCCTCCAATTTGTTTTAAATGCTAAAAGTTTATTCTATAAGACCTTCCGGTAACGGAAATATTAACCGATACCAGCTAATTTGTCAAGGAATTAGCTTTCTTGATGCGCAACACTATTGCTTCGGGTAACGTTTCAATATATCTTTACAGCCTATGAATAAGCCACATATATCTTTGCTCAAATATTACGCTAAACCTCAGGCACTGACCGCTTCATTGGCCATATTGATAACTTTGATCGGTTTTGATCTGTTCGCGGAAGGACTGCCGGATATCATTGGTGTCATCCGTGAAATAAAATTTGTTAGGCAAAATGTCTTTTCAAAAGATGAAAATCCCTTAGGACTCGGTGATCCTTATCTCAACAGACTTCATTTTATCACTCGAAAACAAATTATAAAACAGGAATTACTTTTTAAGGTTGGTGATATCTTGGACCAAGATCTTATTAACGAAACCGAACGGAATCTACGAAAACTGATTTTCATTGGAAGCGTAAATATAACAGCTGACAAAAACCCCGATGGGAGTGTTGATCTGACAGTTTACACGCGTGACCTATGGACTACTACGATAGGTATTGAATTTACCCGCCTAAACAACAAAAATGTATACGGGATATTGATTCAAGAGCAAAGTATACTTGGATATGGCTCTCCCATGAGCATTGGAATAACTAACAGTGAAGATGGGAATAGTCTTACTTTGAATAATCTTTATAAAAGAATACAAGGGAGCCGATGGAATTTGACATCATTTCTGAGAAACGGTCCGGATGTTTCACCTGTGGACAGCCTGCCTTCAGATTTTGAGCTGTCCCATCAGACCGAATACCGTTATTTTTTTGGGCTGAACAGACCACTGTATTCTCTGAATACGAAATGGGCATTTGACGCGCAGGTAAATAACCAAATTTTGCCGAGGAAAAAAGACACTTCTGAGGAATTTCTCGAAAAAAGTGAGTCGCAGTTTTATTCGGTAACAAGAGTATATGGCACAAGGATTAGAAAAATGGTGTCTTCAATTGGATTTTTCAAAGAATTTTCTGATTCGGAGTTATCGAATCAAAATTTGAAAGAATTATCGGGAAAAATTAGTTTGCGTGCTCTACGGTTTGCGAAAGCCCGCAGATTAGATAAAATGGAACGCGTTGAAGATTTAGAGCTGGGTTCTTCGGTAGGGTTCGGTATTGCCAAATCGGGGAGTTTTATAAAAAGTGACAGAGAATATTGGAAGCTCTCCGCCAGTCAAACATTAGCCTTTCCATCAGGTTCAAAAACCTGGATTTTTCAGAAATTCACATACACGAACACCCTTGAGAATGACGACGACATAAATTCCATAAGGGAATTTAATTTGAAAGCTTATTCACAATTATTCCCGAATCAAACTATCGCGTTCAGGTTATTTATCGGCTCGCGATCCAATCTTGACGAACGAACGGGCATTTATAATCTCCGTGATCAAACCGGATTAAGGGGTTATACTTCAGGCGATTCTCTTTCGGGCAGGAAGATACTTCTTATGAATCTCGAGGACAGGATTTTTTCTGATATTAAATTCCTGACGCTTTCTCTCGGTGGAGTCATATTCGCCGACGCAGGAGGCGTATGGAAAGAATCTGAATCGTTCGATCTTTCCGAACTCAACTATAGCATCGGATTCGGATTCCGTTGGGAAGTTTCCAAAAGCGCTTCATCCCGTATCACAAAACTCGATTTTGCGCTTCCTCTGAACGGAAACGGTCTTTCGTTAGATAACATAGTTGTCTTGATCTCTTCAGGGCAAATATTCTCGAAATAAAAAGATTATTCGTTCAGTGACTTCTTCTTTCCACTAATGCTCAGCAGCGCCGTGAATGAACTTGCAAGCGCTAAAAGCGCAGATATAATCATTACCAGTCGAAAGGCGGAAAGAAACGAGATTTTAATAGCGTTCTGAATTTTCCCGGCTGTTACCATTTCCACACCTTCGGGAATTTTAATTCCCGCTAAATTTATCCGCTCCGAATCGATTTGTTCTCTGAGCTCGGTTGACATATTTATTCTATCGAGCTCTATATCGAGATTCAGATTAAAATCATGCAATACGATTATTCCCATTACCGCTATTGCAAGGAGACCCGCAGTCCTCGCAACAGCATTATTAATACCTGAGGCAAGCCCTGAATGATCCTGACTGACGGAGCTCATCACCGATGTGGTCAGCGGAGCAACACTTATTCCCATGCCTATACCAACGGTCACGATTGCAGGAAAGAAAGTCTCCCAATAGCTGCCTCCTATTCCTGGTAGGGCATAGAGCAGATATCCTGCACTCACTATTAAAGGACCAATTATCAGAGGAAGTTTCGCGCCGTATCTGTCCACCAATCCTCCCGCCCATCGGGAGAGAAGGGATATGAGTATCACAAAGGGTAAAAAGGCTGCTCCTGCTTCGGTTGCGGTGTATCCCTGTAGCTGAATCAAATTGAACGGGAAGAAAAAGAGCGCACCGCTAAGTGCCGCATACAAGAAAAAAGTTAGAACGTTTGAACCTGAGAACATTTTTGATTTAAAAAGTTTTAACGGCATCATCGGATTCTTGATTTTTGATTCGACTAATAAGAAAATACCGATAAGTAAGACTCCGGTGAGTTCAAGAGTTATCACTTCAATACTTCCCAATCCGAGTTGCGCAGACTCAACTAAGCCATAAACTATCGCTCCGAGTCCAAGAGTCACCAATGTCGCTCCGACCCAATCTAATTTTTGGGTCTGATCTTTGCTTCTGTTCTCTGAAATCTTGGTGGTCGAATATAATACGATTGCGGCTATCGGCAGATTGATAAAAAATATCAATCTCCAAGAATAATTTTCAATAAGCCAACCGCCAAGCAGAGGACCGAGCGCTGCGGTCATTGCGGTAAAGCTCGACCATGTACCGATTGCCTTGCCTCTTTCATCATCACTAAAACTCGAACTTAGAATTGCCAGACTCGAAGGAATTATCAGCGCTCCTCCGATGCCTTGACAAGTTCTGGCAATTATCAATTCTTCTATACTTCTTGCCAACCCGCACCATAACGATGTGACTGTAAATAGAATGACACCTATTATAAAAACACGTTTCCTGCCGTAACTGTCTCCCAAAGAGCCGCTGACAAGGATCAAGGATGCCAGCATAAGCGCATATCCTTCAATTACCCACTGAACGTCTGTTACATTTGCGCCGAGATTTGCCTGTAATGCCGGCAAGGCTATGTTCACGACCGTAGCATCAATAAAAGGAAGACTCGAACCTAAAATTGTAGCTAATAAAACCCACCTATTCCTGTTTCTTGATTCCAACAGCTTCCCTTTTCTAACTTAGGCAATATTGTTAAGGATTAATGACCGAGATAGTAAGAATTGGGAGAGATAAATGCAAGCTGTGAGGCATGCGACTGACAAATATCAACCGTAAAGAATACTGCTAAGCTGACCGGTGGATATATTTCCTCCGCTCATAATTACTACAATTTTTTGTCCTTTGAGTGTTTCCTTGACTGATAGCGCTCCCGCAAATGCTGCTGCTCCGGCGCCTTCCACCAAGTTATGAGTGTGCTCTATAAGTAAATTTAATGCTTTATAAATCGATTCATCACTCACGAGTAAAAAATCGTCTAAATATTTTCTCATTATTTCCTGAGTACTTTCAAACGCAACCCTTGTCGCTATTCCCTCGACTGTTGTGTTCATCTCTCCTGACAACAGCTCGCCTGATTTCCAGCTCCGCTGCATTGTCGGAGCTTCGGTAGATTGAACCCCGATTACTCTGATATCTGAATCAGTGTTCTTCGCAACTATACACGTTCCACAAACGCCGCTGCCGGCGCCAACCGGTACAAATATCTTGTTTACATCGGGCAGTTCCTCAAGTATCTCAAGAGCGTACGTCCCGACACCGCAGATAAGCTCATCATCAGTCGGACTTACGAATTTCCCGTTTTTCTCTTTAGCTAATTCTTCGACCCATTCCCTTGCGCTGTCAAAATCCTCTCCGTGAAACAAAACCTCTGCGCCCATTCCTTTCATGAGTGCGACTTTTTCGGGATTCGCTCCCTCCGGTACGGCGATAGTAGCAGTTATTCCGAACGCTCTCGAAGCATAAGCGATACTTTGACCGTGGTTGCCGCTCGAAGCGGTATAGAGCCCTCTCTTCTTTTCCTCATCTGTAAGACTTGCGGCAAGGTTGATTCCGCCTCGTACCTTAAACGCTCCTACGGGCTGATGGTTCTCATGCTTGACCCAGACATCCGTCCCGAGCAGCTCGCTCAGACCGGTATAATGATACAGCGGAGTAGGTTTTAGATGCTTATAAACATTTATCTGTGCCGCTCTTATGTCATCTATGGACAGCATACGGTAGAAAATATAGCACTGATTTTATTGAAATAGAGTTTAATTTTTAGAAATTAAACGACTTTTGCGGAATAATATTCTTCTTTGTCAGAAGCAGAGTATCTCTCGATGTCAAGTTCAGGATGATTTCCCGGCAGACCGACTCTATACCAGATAAATGGAAAGAGCGGATTTGGCAGCCAATAGAGCCAACCGAGATTTTTAGAGCTGTTTTTTGTGTCCAATTTCAAGTCCATCCAAACGTATAGAAATTTATAGGGGCACAAACCGGGAATGAAGTTCGGCTTGAAAGCTTTTGTCTTCAAATATTGCTTGCGGATGTAGTAATTACCCTCAAATGGAGTTATACCCCATCCTAAAGGTCCTTCAGCCAGCAGAGTTCCGCTCGGCTTGTGAGTTATGCGAACATATTTTTTCGCCATCTATTCTCCGAATCAATTTTCATTTTCTATTATCGACAAAGTAATCCAATGGCGATTATTATCCAGTAGTTCTCCTTACAATGTTAATCAATTGTAGACTATGATTTTTTTGATTATTATCTTCAGAAATTAGCAATTACAAACTTAAACTTATTAGAATTATGACCGTATTTAATAATATGAAATTTATTTTCATTCTTATTCTGTTCTTCCATTTATTGCTCTCCAACGGTGTAATAGCGCAAGAAATTGTCGAGCTGCAACGGATTGAAGGCTTAATTGAGATAGACGGCATATCAGATGAAGAAGCTTGGCTTTCCATAACGCCTTACCCTCTTACCATGAACAATCCGATTTACAAGGGTGAACCCACCGAAAAAACTGAAATAAAGATCGGCTACGATGATAATTTCATCTATGCCTCAGGAAAATTTTACGACTCAGACCCATCGGGTGTCAGGAAGTATTCGTATGAAAGGGATGGATCCGGACCCGGAGACGATCACTTCGCTGTCATACTCGATACGTATAACGACAACGAGACCGCTCTCGGATTCTTCACTACCCCGGCAGGGATCAGAAATGATGTCGCTATTTTCAATGATGCGGAGACATCGGGACCTCCTCCATGGAACCAAAGTTGGAATACCTTTTGGGATGTGAAAGTTATCAGTAACGAGCATGGTTGGTTCGCCGAAATGCGAATTCCCTTTTCAAGTCTGCGTTTCCAGGACGATAATGGTAAAATCATTATGGGACTTATCACTTGGCGTTATATCGCCCGAAAAAATGAAACGCTTTCTTATCCGGCTATTCCGCCAAAATGGGATTGGGGAAATTTTAAGCCGTCAGTTGCTCAGGATATTTCTCTTGAAGGAATTTACAGCCAAACACCTTTATATGTGACACCGTATGGATTGGGAGGAATCGGGCACTCTTATACTCTTAATGACGCAGAAACTGATTATAATTTTGATAATGATCCTACAAACGAGATCGGTATCGATATCAAACAGAGCATTACAAGTAATCTTACTCTCGATGCTACCATTAATACGGATTTTGCGCAGGTGGAAGTTGATGATGAACAAATCAACCTGACGAGGTTTTCGCTTTTCTTTCCTGAAAAACGGCTCTTCTTCTTAGAGCGTTCCAGCATATTCGATTTTTCTACGGGCGGTCCTACCAGTCTTTTTTACAGCAGAACAATCGGATTGACTGAAGATGGCGATCCGGTTCGCATATACGGTGGAGCAAGGTTGGTCGGGCGGGTAGGCAGTTGGGACTTGGGCGCGATAAATATGCAGACAGCGAAAAGTGGGGATATCCCTTCCGAGAATTTCGGTGTGCTTAGATTACGAAGACAAATTATCAATGAAAACTCATTCATGGGCGCTATGCTGACCTCCCGCCTGAATAATAAGGGTAATAATAACATTGCAGCTGGAATTGATGGAGTTTATCGAGTCTTTGGTGATGACTATTTTTCATTCTCTTTCGCGCAATCGTTTGATGATACGCTTAGAGAGGAGGGAATCAGCTCCCTTGATAAAACAGGCAGGTTGCGCACATCATGGAAACGCCGTACCAACACCGGTTTTGGTTACAACATTTCTTATGTTTGGTCCGCATCGAATTATAAGCCCGGAGTGGGCTTCCTAACGAGAGAAGATTTCAAAAGGTTCGGTAATAATATCTTTTACGGCAGGATATTGAACGAAAAATCGTCAATTTTTAATTATATCATACGCCTCAACGGTGAACAGTATTTGCGGAATTCGGATAACAAAATCGAATCATCGAATTATGGCCCCGAACTCTCTGTCTCTTTTAAATCAGGCGCTACCACAGGCTTTTTGATCAGAAGGAAATACGAATTTCTTGATGAGGAATTTGAATTATCGGATGATGCAGCCATTCCCCAGGGAGAATACAATTTCAACACGGTAGAAGGATTCTATCAATCTCCATGGGCAAAAAAAATAAAAGGCGCTTTCAATGCAAGTATAGGAAGCTTCTATGACGGCACGCAGCGCTCTTTCGGAATCGAACCTTCATGGAATATCTCACCCAAATTTGAATTAGGCGGAGCATATGTTTTTAACAGAATTCGCTTTGATGAAAGGAATCAAAAATTCGACGGCAATATCATCCGGATTAGGATCAGAGCCACATTGAATACACTATATTCAGGAAACGCTTTCTTCCAATATAACAGCGAAACTAAGCAGACGAGCCTTAACGTCAGATTCCGTTACAATCCTAAAGAGGGGAACGACCTGTATATAGTCTATTCGGAACTGCTCAACGATGAAGAGCAAATTTCTGCACCTGTCCCGCCACGTTCCGAATCAAAATCTCTATTGATAAAGTACTCTTATACTTTTCAAGTTTTGAAGTATTAAGTTTAATCCCATTTCAGCACTTATTTAAGTGCAAGTTAGGGTTTACCCTGGCCGCACAATTTTATCACTCTTACTTCAGCAAGAGCATTTTCTTCGTCTGGACGAAATCACCGGCGCTCAACCGATAAATATATAAGCCGCTTGCCACCGCTCTTCCGGATTGGTTCACACCGTTCCATCTGATTTCATGATAGCCTGCCTGCCTATTTTCTTGTTGAATCCGCGCGACCAGCTCTCCTCTGATACTATAGATCTCTAATGTTACGTCGCTGCGCTGCGGCAGGGCAAACATTATGGTCGTTGTCGGGTTGAACGGATTCGGATAGTTTTGGAACAGCCTGAATTCTTCGGGTATTCCGGCATATTCATCATCATCAACTCCGACAATATTTCCCAAATTGAATACGTCACTGCTTGGCGTATTTAAGCTGTCCTCATCTGTATCTTCCGCTATGACGAACCAACGGTAACTTCCGGACAAAAGATCTTCGGTGATTTGATGGGAAGTATCTTCGATCCCGGTTGCTAAATAAACCACGGAATCGGAATCGAGCGCGCTCATAATCACCAAACTGTATCTCACCCTGTCACGCGGATCAGGATCTTCGGTGGAGAACCATGTAAAGACAAGCCTTAACGAATCGATAGGACTGTTATCCTCCGGACTTACGAGGGAAAATTCTAATGGCGATTCCTGCTTATCGAGTAGGAACGATGTTGTATCACTCATTGCGGTTAGACCGGGAAAATCGTTTGCTATTACTGCCCAATAGATAAGTGAATCGTCTGCCAATGGAACTTCGAGAGTGTAGAAAGTATCTGTCAGCAGTTCGCTGAATAGAGGCGACTCTAATGTTTCATAAGCGGAGATCATGACTCTGTACTCTATCTTGTCATCAGGGTCCGCATTTACAGAAGGATGCCATGAGAATGTCGGGAGCAGCGTATTCAGAGTGTCACCTAACGGATACGTCAGTCCAAACTTGGACGGCGGATCGTTCACAGGTTCTACCGAAATTAGTGAAGTATCAGCGCTTGACAATCCTCCGGGATCGGTTGCAGTGAAGATCACCGGAATATTCGCAACAAAGTAATTTGACGGCGCTGATAGAGTTGCGACATGAGTCACAGAATCAATTTCAATTATGATACTATCAAGCGTATCGCCTGTTAGAGATGTCATATATATCAAAGTCCTGAGCTCTGATCCCATCTTAGATTCAAAAATTACGTTGATTCTCTCTCTCTTCTTTCTTTGTTTAATGCTGCCCTCTAACATGGTCAATTGTTCGGCGCGCATCAAAAGTTTATCGCTGTTGATATTCAGTTCCGCTGAAGCATCAATCTTAATAACGTCACCCAATTTTGTTCTGCTACTCTTTGGACCGTTGAGTTCTGGTAATTCTTCAACCGGCATCATCAGTTTTCGGGACAGTTTGCCGCTGTGATTCGCATTAAACATCGTTCCCGAGCCGGAAAGTTCTACACTCCAATTCAATTCTGAATTGTTGTTATCAACGTCAACCGCATAATCATCAAGGTCTATACTGATAGACGAATCCTCAGGGAACGAAATATCAGGTATGCCTGAAACCATCGGCGCATCATTGACGGGCAGTATCCGTATGACAGTTGTGTCATTGCTTGTGGAATTAGCCGCATCTGAAACAGTGAACACAACTCTGAACGTTCCGCTGCTATCCGGTAAGCCTGAAAGTGTTACGTTCTTTGACTCGTTATCTATTTCAATCTCGAGTGAGGAAATTGAGCTGATGTCAGAGAATATCCGATCATCGCTCTCAGCAACCACATCTTTTATAAACAAACCTTCACTCCAATTCGCAATATTCTTGCTCGGGAAGATAATAGATTCTGATATTTCTTTTGTCCCAAATGATGACTGACTGCCTGTCCCGGCATCACCTAATATCACAGCTGAAAGTGTCAGGTTTGATAACGGATCATCGGGATCGCTTAAAAATGCACCGAACGGGATAACCACACTGCTGTCTTCAGGGAAAATCGCAAGCGTGTCTGAAAGCGAAATTACCGGCGGATCATTTATGTTTTCAACATCGATATCCCATGCCTGGAAACTGCTGTCTTCACGTTCATCAAAGGCAGCTATGATCACGCCGGTCACACCAACGTCAGACTCTAACGGAGTCCATGACAAAAGACCGAATATATCTATCTGCATACTTTCGGGACCTTCTATCACGGCATAAAGAATGCTGTCACCGTTAGCATCGCTTGCAACAATTTGATAGAAGTAGAGCTCATCCTCTAATGCCGAACTGTCCGGAACGCTTTCTATACGAGGCGCCTGTGGAATTCGATATAGCAGTCCCGCAAAGCCTCTCAGAGCGCCTCCACTATGCCTTCCCACTAACGGTTGACCGATCGAAATTCGTATCTTAGCATTAGTGAACGATTCGGATTCTCCGCCTCCACTCTTAGCTATTCCACTCACTGACTCACGGTTTTTCTCTGTTTCCTGAGCCATGGAAATAACAGGATGGAAGAAACCGACCATCAATATAACGATGAAAACAGCTTTAATCGGCTGCCGCATCCGTATTATATGTTTAAGCATCCCGTTCATTGTCTTTTATATATATCTATATCCCTCAGTTACCTTGCCGAGCTTCCAACTATTCGGTTCAACAATTCTCTTAGTTCTCTGATCTCTTTTTTCATTTCACTGAGCTCTTCTGTCTTCAACTCCAATACCTTCTGGCTTTTATAGAGCTCTTGAATTGCCGCAAGCGCTACTCCGGAAGGATCTATCGTTGAGATGGTCAGATCATTTTCGCCGATATTGAATATCGAATAGAAATCCTGTGCCATCGGTCCTATATGTTCTATCTCTTCTGATTGTGATTTATAGTTCCATTGCTTTATCGGCAGCTCCATTAGCTTATTGAGAATTTCTTCTGTATTCACCTTACGAATGTTACGCTTCGCCGTGCTGTCGGACAGCGTTAACCATGCGCCGCTGCCGGATGAGAGTGTGACTCCCGATGTCATCATGGAATTTGAATAGATAGTGGTTCCGCCTGCTGCGCGAACTTTGAATTCGTTCGAGTTGTCGGCAATGAGATCACTCGTGGTAGAGGCATCAGCGAGTAATATAGCGCCATTCTTATTATTAGTGTTAGCATAAGAGCCTATCGCTATACTGTTGTTGGCATCGGCAATAACATTATGACCCATCGCTATTGACCAGTTTCCACTTGCTTCTGTATCTCTACCAAATGCGGTCGACCAATTACCACTCGCTCTCGTATCCCGACCAAATGCCGTGGAAAATTGGCCGATGTTTGAATCGTTCCACTCACCCTTGTTCGAGAATCCTGCCCGGAAAGCGCCCTTGCTCTTATCAAAGAACATTCTCCGACTATGATCCGCTATTCCATCATCGTTCAATTGTGATGAACCGAATACGAAATCATCCAGTGCAAGATTACCCGGGACATTCGATGTAACATTTGATGTCGTTGAAAATGCTCCGTCAACAACTTCTCCACCGCCACCGGTAGGAAGATCACTCTTCAGAGCATATGCAGAAGCAACAATTCCTGCTAATGAATCGGCGTTTTCCGCAAACCCGGAAGAATCGCTTTTCAACGCCTTTAGAGCGACAAATGAATGTCCAACCCTCAATCTTGGCTGCTGCAATACCACTCCTTCCACCTCCACACTCAACCAATAATCCTTATCGAATGGAAGGTTAATAGGGGTTTTTGACCCCAATAACGCATCGTAAAGTCCATGCTCCAATATTAGGTCGTGACTCTCTTCCCACAATAGAGTACCTCCTGTGGGATCGTCATAGATCCTGAACTTTGATTCATAAATTCCGTCAGGTAAAGCCCGTCCGGTCGCGTCAGTTAGGAACCCCTGCATCGTCACTACAGGATTGGACTGTGCCTCGGTTGAATTGACCGCTAAGAAGATCAAAGCAGTCGCCATAATTAAACGCCTTAAGTTCTTCATCGTTTTGCCTCCGATGATTTTGTTGTTTTTCGTCTTTTGTTAAGCTTAAACGGGTAATAAATTATACCACTTAAACTACTGTTTTTACATTCTTTACTTAATTTATTCATTTCCTCTTTTACCTTCAAGCTGCATTTCTCCATCATATAACATTCTGGTAGTTTAGCAAATGAGCTGCAATACTTCTTTGAGCTGCGTCACATATAGCTTACAGGGCATTTTAATGTGATGCGAATCACATTGAAAATAACAGTAAACTTCCTCCGATTAGAGTGATTTGACGAACAATTTAAATCAGGACAAAATATTAAGAAGAATGAGAACTATTTGCATAGTCTCCATGAATTCACTTATACACCTGCTTAGCTGTTATCCACTCTTGCAATTCTGAGTTTTATTGTTTAATTCAATATCAATAATAATCGGAAATTTGGCGTGGCAAAAATATATTTAGACCGACTAAAATCACTTTACCAAAACGTGGAATTAACTGGATTAGACACTGTAAAACTCGAGTTTAAGCACTTTTTTAGCGGAGCCGCCGTTTACGCAGACGGTAAAATTTGTATGACTCTGACACCTGTAGGT
>SORU01000023.1 GCA_004402915.1 Fidelibacterota bacterium MT.SAG.2 | reverse complement strand
GTGCGGGAGCATCTACAGAATCACCCCAAAAACCCTGACCGTTCGCTATCCGTATCGGCTCGGATCTCAAATTCGCAGCGTCCCTGTTACGAATTCGGGCATATCGGGATTATTTTCCGCGACCTCAAGTCCCTGAATCAAAATATTCCTTGTATCCCTTGGATCAATCACTGCGTCCAACATCAAACGGGCGGCAACGTAATAAGGGGACATCTCCTCATCGTATTTTTTCTTTATCTTTTCGTAGAATTCCTTTTTTTCATCTTCACTCAGGTTTTTCTTCGTAAGAAGAACCGTATTTGCCGCTATACCGCTGTCCATGACGGCAAGACGGGTGGTAGGCCAGCCAATTATCAATCGTGGATCGTATGCCTTCCCACACATGGCATAGTTTCCGGCTCCGAATGAATTTCGCAATATCACCGTGAATTTTGGGACTACCGAATTAGCCTGCACATTCACAAATTTTGCTCCGTCTTTGATTATTCCCTCATTTTCCGCCTTCGTGCCTACCATAAAACCCGTTACATCTTGCAGAAAGATAAGAGGGATTTTTCTCTCGTTGCACAGCATGATAAAACTTGTCGCTTTATTAGCGGAGTCGGAAAATATTACGTTTCCCATCTGAATTTGCGGCGGTTGTGATTTTCCGGTGTGATCGGGGGGCATCTCTTTCTTGACAGGCTTCCCTTGATTAGCGACTATCCCAACCGAAAATCCACCTAACCGTGCAAAACAGGTAACGATCGTTTTACCGTATTGAGCCTTATACTCTTCAATTTTGCTTTCGTCTACGATCCTCGCTATGATATCCCTGATATCATACTTATCCCCCAAATTATTAGGAAGAATTCCCAACAGTTCTTCGGGATCTAAAGAGGGGTCTTTCGGCTCGATCCTGTCAAGTCCTAATTTCTGTTTCGAGCCTATAAGAGCCATCTGTTCTCTTATCCATTCAAAGGCTTCATCTTCTGTGTCGAATTGATAATCCGCAACGCCGCTGACAGCGTTATGCATCTCCGCTCCACCGAGAGATTCAGCGTCATTTTCTTGTCCCAAGGCAGCTTTTACAAGAAAGGGTCCTGCGAGGAACATACTCGCGTTACCGGTTATCATTGCCATCTCGCTCGACATTGCGGGGAGATACGCTCCACCCGCTACGCAATATCCGAAGACACATGAGATCTGGGGAATTCCCATAGCCGCGAGTTTGGCGTTGTTCCTGAATATTCTCCCAAAATGTTCTTTATCAGGAAATATTTCAGCCTGATGCTCGAGATTTACTCCGGCAGAATCTACCATATAGATAATCGGTAGATGGTTTTCCATGGCTATTTCTTGTGCCCGAAGATTTTTCTTACAACTGATTTCGACCCAAGCACCCGATTTTACGAGTGGATCGTTTGCCACTACCACGCATTTTTTGCCTGATATTTCTCCGATAACAGTCACCACTCCTCCGGATTTATATCCGCCTTTGATCTCTTTGTACATCCCATCGGCAGCAAATAATCCTATTTCTGTGACCGGAGCGCCTTTATCCAGGACTTTAGATATTTTCTCTCTTACCGGGTACTTGCCTTTTTTCAGCAGGCGCTCCACACGGGAAGGGTCATGACTTTTTGTGCTTTCAGATTTAGCTTTAAGTTCGTCAAGCAACTTTTCCATATAAGTTTTTCTTTTCTTAAACTCATCAGATTTTGAATCAATAGTTGTTTTATACTTTTTCATCGTGATTGACAATATTAGGTATTTTTTATTTTAAATCCTTGAGAATAATCTGTATGTATTTATTCCCATTCCAACTGTTTTCCTCCAATTCATAAGCAATATCCATCCCGCCGACGGGTGGATTCAGAACATTCGTCAGCTGTTCAGCCATATTAAATCCAATAGCATCAATCGTTCGGTTCTTTTGCTCAAATTTCAGTTTCAGGTGATTTTCTCCTACTATAGTAGCCTCGCCTGCCGGGAGAGCTCCTTTGGATACGAACACCGGTCGAGCATTTTCAGGACCGTAAGGTTCAAGCCGTTCAATAATTTTTAATAGTTTCCTGTTTATATCACTGAAATTCAGTATAGCTTCGACCTTTATTTTTTTAGTCATAAGATCAGCCGTTAACTTTGAAGTGACCACGTCATCAAATTTATCAACAAAATCTTGAAGATTAGATCGCTTTATAGTGAGACCGCCCGCTTGTTCATGTCCTCCAAACCCGATGAGTAAATCAGAACATTCTTTTAGCACGGCATGCAAGTTGAACCCCGGTATGCTCCTACCTGAACCCTTTCCTATATCCCCGTCTAAAGAGATCATTACGGTTGGTCTATAATATTTTTCTGTTAGGCGCGAAGCAACGATTCCTATCACTCCCTGATGCCAGCCGTCGGCGTACAGTACCGCGCCACAAGGTTGGTCCGGATCATATCTTGCAAGAAGTTGCTGCTCTGCTTCGATGTACGTTTTTTGGTCGATTGCACGTCTTTCTTTATTCATTTGGTCAAATTTATTTGCTAACTGCTTTGCTCTTTCAGGATCGTTAGTAGTAAATAACTCGACAGCTTCTCTGGCTTCACCTATCCTTCCAACGGCATTTATTCTCGGAGCTAAATTAAATACCACATCCATCAATGTAATTTTATCTTTTGAAAAACCGGATGAATCTAACAACGCCTTCAACCCTATCCTTCGCCGTTTAAAAATCACCGGAAGTCCGAGCGAAACGATAACGCGATTTTCTCCGGTCATGGGCACTATGTCCGCCGCCGTACCGAAAGCCGCGAGGTCATAGTACTCTGTTGCATACCAATTATCGGACATTGCATGTTTTCTTAAAGCCTGAATCACTTTCAGTGCTACTCCAGCTCCGGAGAGAAATTTAAACGGATAGGAAGAATTCGGTCGTTTCGGATTTACAACGGCATCAGCATTTGGTAATGTATCAGTCACTTCATGATGATCTGTTACAATTACTCCCATCCCGAAAGACTTTGCCAAATCGATTTCTTCATGACTTGTAATGCCGCAATCGCATGTTATAACCAAGCCGATTCCAACTTGTCTGGCAGAATCGATCCCTTTCGATGAAAGTCCATATCCTTCATCCCTGCGCGGTATATAATAGGTTACACGAGCGCCTAACTCCAAGAGAGCAAGATATAAAATCGAGGCTGCCGTGGTTCCATCCACATCATAATCACCGTAGATAAGAATATGTGTATTCCGCTCTACATGGCTAAGAATAATCTCTACAGCTTTATCCATATCTGCCAAAAGAAAAGGATCATGAAACTGATCTTCTACGGGATTGAAGAACATTTTTGCATCTTCAAGATTATTAATCCCTCTATTTATGAGAAGAGCTGCGATGATTTCAGATAATTCCAAGTCTTTCGATAATGCAGCAATTTTACCATCTTCATCTGTAGAAAATGACCAAACTTTATCCATAGCTCACCTTTTTTGAAAAGATATAAACTCCAAGTAAGTCTGTAAGCCGAATTCTGTATCCCGGTAAACCGGGTGGCGATCATTAATCTGGGCGCTGCGTTACCGCAACGCTCAAGCGATCTACCCGGGAAATTGTCGGGCAAGGCCCAACTTACGCCAGCAACGCGTATTTCCCTTCTTGATCTTGCTCCGAGTGGGGTTTACAGAGCATCCGGGATCACTCCCGAATCTGGTGGTCTCTTACACCACCGTTTCACCCTTACCTTTCCGAACAAGTCGGAAATCGGCGGTATTCTTTCTGTTGCACTTTCCGTTTCTCACGAAACCTCTCCGTTAGGGAGCACCCTGCTGTATGGAGTTCGGACTTTCCTCCCTTTTCATATTACAGAAAAAGGCGACCGCCCGACCTACTTGGAGTATTACTTTAATTATCCGATTCCTCATTATGTGATACAAGTACTCTACCACACGCTTCACAGTGAATTAATTTATTCATCTTTTTGACTTCAACAACAAGTTGCGGTGGTAACCTGTGAAAACATCCGCCGCAAGCGCCACGAACAACAGGAACGACTGCTCTTCCATTCTTGGCATCTTTTATCTTCTCATATTTAGAAATAAGCGATATGCTGATATCAGGAGTTATCTTCTCCCGTTTCTTTAAATAATCAACTTCTACATTTTTAGTTTCGCTGATTCTCTTTTTTAATTCTTTTGATTTTGATTTGAGATCCTGTTGTATTTCCTCTAAAAGCGTTTTGGAGTTCGAAGCGATCTCCTCATTTTCTTCTTTTTCTTCCATTAGATCCAGTATCTGATTCTCACTTTCGTTAATCGCTCCCTGCATTGTTTCCAATTCATGTGTCAGAGCATCATACTCTTTATTGGTTGTAACTGCATAAAGCTGTTCTTTGTACTTTTCCAACTTTACGCTTCCTTGGCTTATATTTCCTTCTATCTCCCGAATTTTCTTATCTATATCCTTTATTTTGCCTTCGCTCTCTTTTAAGGTCTCTTCTGTATCAGTGAGATCTTTTTTCAATCCGTCCACCTCTTGCGGCAGGCTACCTCGAAGTTCCTCGATCTCAATAAGTTTTGCGTCCACTTTTTGCAGTTCAATTAGTCTTTGCAGGGATTCCCGCATTTATATTCTCCTGATTTGGCGCTTTAGTAAATTAATATTTTTAACCGTTCTTAACACTGTTATAAAGTTTGTAAGGTTTTGATTCAGATTTTGCCTTTCTTATAGAAATATCGACTCCATCCATTCTTCTTCCTAACTTATCGATTATACTGTCCAAAACTACTTCTTCACTCTCGAAGTGTCCTACATTAACGAGAGCAATCCTATCTCCTGCTTCCAGCCAATTACTGTGCTTAAAATCGGAGCTTACGAACACATCAGCGTTCATTTTAATCGCACTCTCGATAAAGCTCCCTCCTGCACCGGAACATAAAGCCACCTTCCTGATCAATTGACTCGTATCTCCATTATATATAAGGGATTCTACATCCAATACCGACTTCAACTCCTTTAAAAAATCATCAAATCGCACTTCGCTCTGCAGTTCGCCTACTCTGCCTAAAGATCCCAATTCGGCGTCGCTAAATGGTTTTATCTGCTTCAGGTTCAATCTTTTTGCTAAAGTTTCATTTACACCTCCTTCAGCAATATCAAGATTGGTGTGCATTGTATAGAGTGATAAGTCATTCTTAATCAATTGCACAATCACCGATGCAGGGTATTCGTCCCTTCTCAATGAATAGAGTGGGTTGAAAATAATCGGATGATGGGAAATAATTAAATTTGAGCCTAACTCTTTAGCTTCGTTCGCTATCGCAGCAGTTACGTCCAATGCAACTAAAATACCCGTGAGTTCATCTTCCTCCGAACCCACTAATAAACCTACATTATCCCATTCCAGCGCATCAGATTCCGGCGCCCATTCGTTCAATATTTCCATAACGTTAGAAATTTTCATGCCATAAAAAATGCCCCTGATATAAGGGGCTTTCCAAGTTCAATAGATTTGCTTCGAGAGGCAATATTGACGGTCTCCGAATTTTCGGCGACCTCATTTATTGTGTCCACTCTTTGTTTTTCTCATATCTTCCCGCATTTTACTTTTTCCTACGTAGGCGATACTGGACTCGAACCAGTGACCTCCGCGATGTGAACGCGGCACTCTAAACCAACTGAGCTAATCGCCCGTCACTACGCGAGTGGTAATATATAATCATTTCAAAAAATTGTCAAGCGGTTATTATATGACAATCGATGTTGTATCATCTGTCGAAATTTACGGGTTACTGCTTTTAAATGTTTAGAAGAAAATATCTATTATTTTAAACCCTTTAATTGAAGCATTTAACGGTAAGAATATTTAACTTGTTTAGAGCGATGAGATTCTTAATTATAAATAAAATAAAAATCACTTTAATCTAATTCAACTAAACATTTGAAAATCAGAAGTATATTAATATTGCTCTTAGTTATTTTGTTCAATACTGCAGACGCTATAGGGAATACCGGTTCTATAACCGGTACCGTTAAATCAATTGAAGGAGAGCCTCTCCAGGGAGCGTCAGTTGTTTTGATCGGTACGAAGATAGGCACTGCAACTAATTCTAAAGGTAATTTTCTAATCACGAATATCGTACACGGAGTATATAACATCCGAATTTCTATGATTGGATTTAAGCCGGTAGTTTATGAAAATATCGATATCCGACCTGGTTCAATAATGTCCATAAGCATAGAGATGCAGCTGTCCCAGCTTGACTTAGAAGAAGTGGTGGTGGAAGCGTCAGCACCCATTATTAGAAGAGATATTACAGGAACTCTGCACAACGTTGGAAGGGAAAGAATAGAAAATTCACCTATTAGTACGCTGGAAGAGATTGCAGGACTGCAGGTTGGAGTTACAAGAGACGGCTACATACGCGGCGGGCGTAGAAAGGAAGTATTGTACTTAATTGATGGTCTGCCCGTAAACGACCTAATATCCGGTGGATTAGGTTCAGAGATCCCGAAGAGTTCTATAGAGCAGTATAGTCTTCAAACCGGAGGGATGGAAGCGGAATTTGGAGATGCTCTTTCCGGAGTCGTTAATATCACTACCGTGACCTCTAAAGAAAAAACCATAAGATCATTTCGCTTGAAATCTGATAGTTTTCATGGCGGGACGGAGCGCAGTAATGAGATTGAGGGGGAATTCTCTCTTAGCGGGCCACTTTCACGTTCAAAACTATCATATCTTATTACCTCAAGTTTCAACATGTCGGATTCGAGATGGTGGCAGGATATGACCCTTTATTTCAATTCACCGATAAATACCTCAGCAAGCTTTTTATCCAAATTAGTTTATGAGGTGTCTGAGAATAAATCGCTTTCCCTTCAAGGACTTTATGCGTTGCGCAACTGGAGAGATTATGAATTTAGTTGGCGCTTCAATCTCGATGGGTTACCTAAACGAAGTAGAAAATCTTTAAGAACGGCTATTTTCTGGAATCATAAACTATCTCAACAAACGCAATACTCGGCATCAATCTCAAGATACAGAATAAATTCACGTATCGGAGAAGGTAATAGGGAGGATATCTCTCCTGAGCCATGGCAGTACGATTTTTTACTTCGTTACGTTACATCAGGATCGCGAAATTGGTGGGGACTAATAGATCAGGAAAATTACAATTTCAAATTGGATCTTCAGAGCAAGCTTTTCGAGCGCCATCTTTTTAAAACCGGAGCAAACATTAACTTCTTCGATATCAATTCCGATGTTGTGAAACTTGAGCCGCGTATGACATATTTCGGTAAACCCATTATCGATCAGGATCTTCTCAATTATAGTAATAGATATCATTATAAGCCGAGATCGGGAAGTTTCTATATTCAGGATAAAATTGTCTCCGGATTTGATGGTTCAACTGTCAGTTTAGGAGTGAGGATCGATTTTCTTGATCCGAGGGCACTCCGTCCTTCAATCGAGTATGTTCCGATTGGCGAAGACGAATACCGTGAAGATATCATTGATTTGGTGCCTGCTGAAATAAAATTTAGCATTAGTCCGCGGTTAGGATTTTCAGCCCCTATCACTGACAGAATGATTATGTTCTTGAGCTTTGGACAATATTTTCAAAATCCCCTCTTCGAGCAGCTTTATTCCGGTCTCTCGAACGTGCAATTTAGATTTGGGAATAACGTTCTTAGAGGTAATCCCGATCTTGAGCCCGAAACTACCCGTGCCATAGAGATCAGCTTTAGATATCGGATAAATACCGAAACGAGCGTCTCTGCCATTTACTATCAAAAAGAGACTACGAATCAGATAGATACTAAAACTTTTCTACCCTCAAATAGTAGGATTGCGGGAGATTATGGATTCGCTCAATTTGTGAACAGCCCACTCGCGCAATCCTCCGGCATAGAATTCATGCTGTCAAGAAAATCCGGTGATTGGGTAAACGGCAACATTTCCTACGTTTTGAGCAAAGCAAAAGGATTGAGTCAAGATGAAGGTCAGGGATTGAACTATGAACAGTGGGGATTTGAAGTTCCGAAACAACTTTATTTTATGAGTTGGGATCAACGTCATACTTTCAAGGGTGATATTATAATAAATCCAACCGGCAAATTACTAATATCGCTTTTTTGGGAATTACACACCGGCAGACCATATACCTTTTATCCTTCGGATGACCGAAGCGCTCCGGTAGATATTGAAATACCTTTTGTACCTAATAACCGTAGATTGCCGGGCAGTGGGGTTATGGATATCCAGATTTCCAGAGAAATATACACATCACATAAAAACGGTTCAATATCCGAACAAAAAATTCGCATTTATTTTGCATCAAAAAATATCCTTGATGCGAAAAACGTCAGATGGGTTGACAGCTCAGGTAATATCGGAGGTGAGCTTTCTGATCCCTCAGCATATGATGTAGGCAGAAGATCATTTATAGGACTAATAATTGATTTTTAAAACTACTTTAAAACAAGAAACCGCAATTAGGTTTGCTCAAACAAAAAGTATAATGATCATTATACTACTAATTTTTATCTTATCATCACTGAGCTGTGAGGAGTCACTACCGCCAAGAGATGAACTCCCTGTGGAAGTATTTGAAGTTCTTTTCGACACCGACGGTGGTAGAAGAACTTACACGGCAACGAGAGACCCTGCCTTCATAAATAATAGACATCCGCCACCTATTAAGTTCATTCTGCAGTTAGTAAATATATTTGATGAAACGCTTCAAGATCGTTCAGATTCAATTAATGGTACTTTTGACATTTGGCTGGCAGAAGATCCTACAGTCGGAAAAACATTTCTACTCACTAAGGACAATGAAGTTCCTCCAAATGGTTCTCCGTCGCACATAAATAACGGCCTCCTGACCCTTGACCGAAGCGATACTTTCTATATAGAAATACATTGGTGGCACGAAGTTGAGGACTCAATCGGGCTTTGGGACTACTTCGGGCTGAAAAACGGGGAGGAGCGAGAAGTGGAAATCAGAGCTCTCGCCAGGATACAACTTTTTCCGGAGCTACCTCACATCAGTACAGAAATTTTGAAGATAAAGGTTAAGTATATAAAAATCAGTTAACGTAGTAATAATTGATCAAAATCTTGGAGTTTCATTTATTGCTTTAATATTTTTTTAATTATCTTTTTATCATCAGGTAAAAAGCCGCTATCCGCAAGCCGTGGAACAAGTTTTTTCCAAATCGGTTCTCTTTTAAATACCCATTTGAATTCCGATAAAGACTCTTCGAGTTTATCCACCAACACAAGAGTCGTAGCATACCAGAATCTCAATTCGACATTATCGGGCAGCATTTCCATACCAATTTTATACTCTTCAAGAGCTTTATTGTAATGATTTTCCGCGAGATAATCGTCTCCTATACTGACATGATTGTACGCCTTCGCGATATATACAAGTCTTCTTAATTCCTTAAGCGGCTCCGGACTATCTTCGACTCTAAGGTTATAAGGACGATCAAGATAGACATTTCCCGTAGGATCGATCGTAACTATCATCAACGCAGCAGATTGTTTTCCTCTTAAATCTCCTCCCTCCTTTTGCGCGGCATCAAGCGCTGCGAGAAGCCGGTCTGCTAAATCTCCGTTCGTATTTTCATATGCCTCCCCCATTTTCTCCCAAACGGTGTTTTTCAACATTATATTGGCTTGAGCGGAATAACCGTTACCTATTTTATATCCTGCCTCTGCAATGCATTTATCACCTGTGTGTGAGGCAATAATACCATTTGCATCCACCATTGCTACCTGCCTTACTTCCGGAGTGTTATCAGCCGATAAAAGCCCTTTAAGCGTCTGCTGAGCACTTTTCCCGGCTTTCATGAGACTTAGTCCGAGCGGACCATAACTGACTTCAACAATAGATTGTGTAGCTACTACGCCAACACCCGGTTCTGCCCATGTGACTATTGCACCTACACCGAAATAGTGGGATTGGACAGCCACTCCCATCTGATTATTTTCTTTATCAAAAGCGACGATTGAATAGGTGTGGACAATTCTCATATTATTCGGCTGAGCAACCAAGTTTAATGCCATTATGCTTATGGCGAGAGTCACGGATAATAAGAGTTTCATATCTCTCTCCTTTTATTCATTGAAAGTGAAATTATTTTGGAGACATACCGGATGACGAGTGCAGCAACAAAAATGCCCTGCCGATTATGGCAGGGCATTCCCTTAATATCTTTCTTGTCAACTATATCAAAATCCGAGATGAATTGAGAATATATGATTCGCCTCTAAAAATTCCACATTACGGAATGCATAATCAAGAACCAAATCTACCTTTCCGGTCCCCATGGATATTCCAGCGCCAAATGACGGACCGAATATATAGGGATTATCATCGTCCTCGCTAACAAGAGGAAGACCACCTCGCAGGTAAATAAAATCATTCATTGACCACTCGGCTCCTATTCTGAATTCATCGTCTGCAAAATTGTTACTCTGAAAAACTCCTGAAATATTAAGCGAGGAAGCTTCTCCAAGAGAGTAATTATAAGAGGTTCCAATTTCGAGCGTAGTGGGCAGTTCGGCAGGCTGAGCTTCTATCCTGACGTCTCTGAAAATATCATCAACCCGAACTATTTTCAAGAGACCCGAGCCTCCATACGTCATTGAAGGACCGAAATCCTTCAGTACGATTCCTATCGATAGATTTTCAAACTCCGCGAGTCCGTTATATTGGACGCCAACATCAAATCCAATTCCTGTTGCGCTGACATTCAGGAACGATTCGTTTATGAGCTTACTTGTGATACCGACAGATACTCTATCGCTCAGGATTTTTGAGTAATGAACTCCTAAGGTTATAAAGTTCGGATTCAGGATTTCTCCCGTGCCATCGGGTTGCTCTACCGTAGTTACCGCGATATCGCCTACCACAAGGCTTTTTACACTAAATCCAAGCGTTCCGAATGTACCTAAGTCAGTGATAGCGGCAACATATTCGAGATCCATACCCGCAAAATAATCCATGTGTGAGAACATTAGATCTGAATTGTATGCAGATTTGGCAATTCCAGCCGGATTCCAGAATATGGCGTCAATACCGCTCGATGTCGCCGTACCGGAACCACCCATTGCTATTCCACGGGCTCCTACCGGAATAAGCAGAGACGCGGCAGCAGATGAACCCGCTCGATCTCTTCCTCCCGCAAAGGCAGTCGAATTAACCAGGAGTAATACTCCCAATAAGCCTAATATTGATTTGAAAAGCATTTTCCTCATCATTTAACTCCTCGTTAAAAGTTCGTCAAGAACTGTCGTTCTTGTACTATAGCAATTTTAATAACCTTGGTACCCATATCGGTTCCATCCGCAGCTATCAACCCATCCAAATAAGCGATATATATTCCACTCGCAACCGGTAATCGGTTTTTATTCAGGAGATCCCAATCTAAGAATGGAGAATCAATAGTGGGATCATCCTTTACAAGCGTTCTTACGTGAACTCCTGCAACGTTGAATATTCGGATAGTCGCTTTTTCAGGCATATGTGTGAATCTGACAAATCGGTCAAACGTATTTGTCTCCAACGAGTTGATCCCAATGTAAGGATTCGGGAAGACATTGATAAGACTAATATCATCCGTAGCCTGCTCTTTTGTTGCCGTTGGGGCAGGAGACGTAAATGTAAACACATCACTGGTGGAATTTACCCGGTTGGGTTCCATAGTAAAGACGCCGTCATCCGCCAAGAATGCCCGTGAACCTCGTGGTCCCGTCCATAAAACAAAATAGGTCGGGGCTGTTGCCGAGGCATCAGCCATTAGGTCAGTTCCGCCTTGGCTGGGGTCATAGAGTGTTCCCCCCGCATCATAATCCGTTGCAAGGATAAACATATATTCAAAGGGAGCGCCCGGTCCAAGGTCGTCATGATTAAAACTGTAGTCCCATTGCCCTACACCAAACGGAGGGATGCCGATATCATCGCGTGCGCTGTAGTCTCTGATCATGACGTTTATCTGGCGCGGTGGATCATCGGTGACATCCCAGACTTCAAAAGGAAGATCAAAGAATCCTTCATATTGGCCCGCGGCAAAAGTATAATAGAAGAACCCCTTCTGATTCGGCTTGCTAGTGTCGACTGTGTAAGGATCTCCGAGCGTATAGGGGTCTTCATTTATCCCTCCCCATCGAAGCTCAACCGAATGAAAATCAGCCGGTGATACACTGGAACCGATGAAATTGGGCCCTAGGTAAAGACCGCCGAAGAATTGCTCACCGTCAGAACCGCTGGCGCCGCTATGCCAGCGTTCGCCAATCCCCGAACCAGCTGTGTAGCCAAAGCTTTTAGCTTCTAGTGCAGGACCGGCAACCTTTATCTGGAATCCATCCAAGATCGGATACTCACCGTCTCCGGACTGATTAGAGTTACTGTCTACCATCACTGTAGTACCTTTCATCATGTTCCAGCTGAAGTCGTCATTAAATGATATTGTATACGTATCACCTGTCAAAGCTGCAGGATCGAGAATTATCGGAAAAGTGGTGCCATCGCTCACACCCGAATGATCGACAGTTATTGTATCTCCAACTGCTCCCGCGAATCTCAAACCGGCATCGGGTCCCGATGGGGTCACCGTAACTATAATAAGGGAGCTCTCAAGCGCGTGAACAGCGACTTCATCGCTTGGATTGGAGCTATATGCCGTTACGGCGAAGTGATAAGGATGACCCATTATAAGCGGATTGTTTGTAATTACATCTTCATCAACAATCAGAAGGCGTTCGATTGCCGAATTCGTTCCGAACTGGGAAGGAAGCGATAGTATCTGACCTGACGCTTGGTCAAATTGGGGATCGACTATAGTAGTTATCTCGTTTACAACATCAAAAGTAGCCAACTTTTTAGCTTCTGAAAATACCGCGCTCGCCGTTGGAAGCTGCCAGACATTATAACCTTCAAAGGTATACCCCTGATCGCTGAAGCTTTCAGTGATAGCTACGTCATCAAGATTTCCACCCCAATTGATAACTATTTTCACCTTTTCTAAACGCGTATCTTCCGGATTCGGTACAACCCCTGCCAAAGCTACCTTCGGAGAAGGTGGAGGTTTCGGAAGAGAGAAGAGGGCATCAAAAGCAGCCTGCGCGCTTACATCGTAAAAACGGAGGACGCTTATTGCGGAGATATTGTCAGCCCCGAATGCAGCAAGGACGGCAACTGTAACTTCCTGAGTATCTCCAAGCGCCATAGTGAACGGACCTGTGGTCATGAGCATCCGACGGTCAGCCGGTCCTGTGTCTAAATCACCGGTTTTGGTAACAGGGTCGCCACAGAATACGAATAGACCGCATGCGTCGAAACTTGGAAAATTTAGGCCTGTTGCAGGTGCTAAGCCGAAGTGTAGATTTCGCCATTGGGTTGTTCCTTCGTATGTTCCGAGCGGCGGATCGCTAAAATCTGTTCCTGCCGCAAAATATGCCATTGAAGAGGCGCCGAGATTTCTTGAGCCGGCTTTTTTCTTCAGGTCGAAAATAGCTGTGTCTACAGCTGTGTCGACTGTAGGATTATAGTCTCCATCGCCGTCCTCGTCGATATATGTTCCTCCTGCATCGAGACAATCAGCCGGGTCCGTGCCGGCATCGCATGGCACTGTAACAAGAGGTCCTGCAAAAAAGTCATAGCCTGCGGCTGGCGGGGGAAGACCCGCATCACGGAAAGCATTATCAACCGCGGTCGAATTATAAACGTACATCATACTTGTAGCGGGATCTGTTCCGACATAGTCATCTCCAAAGGAGCCGAGATCGGGATCAGACCATTGTGAAATATACATGCTGTCTATCGTAGCGCCATCGGGAGTATCTTCTGTCCCCTTGTATATCATTTTGAATCGTTTGAAAATCACGAAGCCGAGAGGATCAGTTCGAGCATAAGCCCACATCGTCGCCTGCATCTCAAGTCCAATCGACGGTGAGCCTAAGAAAGCTCTGACAGCTCCGTCTGTAAGGTCATTCGCTACAAACCAGACTACCTGGTCTGCATCGGCTATACCCGGTTCATCTGCCTCGGGGAAAAGTACCGGAGAACCGTCACTTGCGAACTCCGGAGTATAAAGTCCATCACCGTTCGAATCGTAAAAAGGTGCGCCCTTATGACCGGGCCACTCTTCCCAATCCGTTTCATATTGGTTGCGAATTGCCTCTTCATCCGCGGATGAAATAGCCGAAACAGCTACGTCAAGAAAATCGGCGGCATCCTGCTTCAGATTCGCAGTAAGAAAATCGCGTCTTACACGCCAAATACGCACATCATCGTCTTCAGGGTTCTCAGCAACGCCCTTTAGCAAAGGATCCCGATTGGGATCATTTGGATCGTAAAGGATCTTGCCGGGTACGGTCCCAATTGAATATGTTTGACCGCCCGCACGAAGTACCGGCAGTTGTCCATCCTGAACAAGTCCTGACCAGACAAGCCCATCGGCAAAGATCACTCCGGACGGATTACCGCGTGGGAATAATAATCCGGAACCGCCGGTTGACGGATTTCGCGCCGACCAACCATCGGCACGCGTCCACATGGCTAAATTATTTACATTAACCAAGGTGGATATGGGAGTTCCCGTCGTTTTTCTAAGTGGACCCGACGATCGTCCTACGTTTTCGCGCGCTATCGATAAGCTTACCGACGACAAGATGAAGGCCGCCACTAAGGTAATATTTAAAATATTCTTCAGGTTTTTCATTTCAATTTCACCCTTATTTTTTTTAATCTTTAAGTTGAACTTATATTCCTGCGTAAAGTATAGTTTATATACAACCTGCTATAGATCCACACGCACACCGAACCGAATCTGCCTCGGCTGACCGAATAAATCGTCCGCACCGGCAACAGATACACCCTGAGTATTCCAGAAGTGCTGACGATGAGCAAGGTTTACCGCTCGGTAAAGCTCTTCATATTGCGGTCCTTTAGAATCAATTGTTGCTTGGCTTAGCAGCGGATCTGTCAAGTATCCATCATCATTAGCGCTTCCGGTTCTGCCGTAAACGTTTAGAATGTTCTTCCTATTCAGGAGGTTCTGAACATAAACATACCAGTTCGTGTTAAGGTTGCCGATGTGAATAGTTTTGTCAAGCCGCAAGTCCAGTGTAAAGGTCGCCGGCGTTGTAGAACTGTTTATCGGCTCTAACGGCCTACGTGTACGCGGGTCGTCGTCGGCTAAAATACCCCCTTCTTCTACACCACGCTGACCTATATCACCGAATACCTTCGTAAAGGCATGACCGCTGCTGAAGTTGAACAGGGCATTTACTCCGGATTCTTTAAACATACCGCCTTCGTTCCGTGCAAATCTGTAATCGAGATTAATTGTGCCGACATGTGTTTGATTGAATGTCAGCGGGGAAATAACCGTCGGGTTTGGTGTGAATAGTTGTACCGAAGATGTCGCAGAGTTCGGTACGGAACCTGTGCCGAGCGCATTTGAGAAAGTGTAGTTTATGTTAGCAGACAGCCTTTCGGTGCGGCGAATTCTCAGCGAGAATTCGAACCCCTTGGTCGTTCCGAAATCACCGTTTTCGTAGCGTTGATAGCTTGCTGCATTTGTAACAAGAGGATTCACTGTAACATCACGGTATCGCAGCTTGCCCGATTCATCGCGGTAAAAGAGCGAAAGATCGAAGGCTGCGTTATCGGTTAGCTGGTGGCCAAATCCGACTTCATATTGGATTGTTGTCTCGACATCGAGGTCAAACACCTGCGGATCCGAAATGAAGTTCTGACCGCCAAAATTCAATGCTACGTTCCAGGGACCTCGATAAAGACGCTGAAGCTCCGGTAACTGCACGAACTTTCCATACTGCATATGAAAGACCGTCCTGTCGGATACCGGGAACGAAATACCGAGTCTTGGACTGAATTCAACCCTCGTGTCAGCCGGGTCAAGACAGGTTTCATCAATTGTAAAGGTTTGGAGACTGAAACAAGGCGCTTCGAAACCTGGGGTTATTATTTGATTACCATCAGCATCGTTTATTGGATTATCATCAGAATCGAATAGCGGAACGTCTCTCCACACGAAATCGTCAAGCGCGAAACGATCCATCCGTAAACCAAAGTTCACGATAAGGTCTCCGACCTCAAATTTGTCCTGAACATAAATATTTGAAAAAACAGGGTTTCTGGCTCCTTCATAGCCCTCAACGTCATTTTCATTACCGAAAGAATCGTAACCGTAGTTATTGAGCCTGAGACCTCTACCCCATATTAATTTTTCTGACGCACAATCATCACTGTTAGGATCAGCATCACAGGCGCCTATCAGGTTCGGCTCGGCAAGCAATGCCTCAAGCAACGCGCCGCCGCTGCCACCCGAGCTGCCTCTGAATCCGGAACCGCCTGCAGACCAGTTGCGAATCGTATACGAGCGATATCCACCACCGGCTTTAATCTCATGGGAACCCATTTGGGTTGTAAAATTAATTGTGCCACCCACATAGTTCTGCCTGAATTTCTGGGGATTCGTTACCGACGCGCCCGGTCGCCAGAAAGGGAAACCGAATATGTCATACGAAAGAGGACCGGATGTCGCAGTCTTACTTGTCCAGACCTCACCCCTTTCTTCGCCTGCTGCGGCAATCAGAGTTTCATCCGTATAGGCGAGCCAGTTATCCTTGAAGATCGGATCCTGACGGAGTCGCCTGTTATCAAAGTAATTCAAACCAATTTCGTAGAAAGTTTTCGAATTTAAAATGTGAGTGAGTTTAGCGCCAAATAAACTGGTACTCTCCACGACCTCAGGTATGCGGTCCTGGTTGAAAATCATTGTGATTGGAAATGCCGATGCTGTCCTGCTCACATCATTTTTACTATAAGATGCAGAACCATGCAACCTAAGAGAGATCGGGTGGGAATCGAAAATCAACGTCCCGTTGGTCGTCCAGCTTTCTCTTCCGGCGCCTTTGACGTTACCCGGGTCTAATTTAAGCACACCACCGGGAACCATCTCTCCTATTACTCCGCCCCTACTACCGGAGTCACGGAGAATGTCAATACGACCGTTACCATTAAGGTCCATCGGAGCTTCGTCCATTATGCCGTTGCCATTTAAATCCTCACCACTAGCTTCAAAGTCGCTCGCTGATAGAGGACCAGCCTGAAGAACTCCTTCCTTGAGATTGTAATCGCCGCCTTCATCCCTAAACTCAAATCCATCCCAGAATATGATTTCGGAATCATCGAGTTTTTGTCTCTCACCTGCAATGAAGAAACGAATGTTATCTGAACCCAGCGGTCCGCTTAACGTCGCAACGAAATCGCTGTACCCGTAAGAGTATGTTCCTAAAGATTTTTCGTTTGTCGAAGTGAATCCATCAGATTCTGCCATAAATTTGGCGTGATAATCTTTTCCACCGGTTCTAAGCGAAGCGGAAATGATCCCGGAATTTGCTTCTCCATATTCTGCATTGAAGCCGCCTGCTTGAAGTTCAAACACCTCTATTGCCTCCTGAATTATTTGCACTTCCAGCTCCCCGTTTAAGATATTTCGGGCGACCGCTCCTTCAAGGTAATAACCAACCTCGTCACGTCTTCCACCACGAATATGTATTGCTCCTTCTTGTACAATTACACCTGCCTGTTGTTGGACGGCAGCGGCTAAGCCACGCGTGGGAACGTTGACCATATCTTCCTGAGTAATGATCCGGACGGCATTAGTGGAGGTCAGGTTAAGCAGAGGTCGTTCAGCCACAATAACCACGGCTCCGACTTCAATTGCCTCTGATGAAAGCACAAAATCTACCACGCTGCTGAAATCGGCAGCAACACGGATGTTGGAGATAGTAACAGATTGATAGCCGATGAAAGTGGCTCGAACTGATTTGACACCTAACGGCACCCCAATTATCAGATATTTTCCGTCTTCATCTGAAGCCGCTCCAAATTGCGTATCAACAACATTAATGTTCGCGCCGGCAAGCGGTTCACCTGTCTCCGCATTTGTAACCGTACCACGAATTCTACCTTGAGCGAACGCTAAGCTAGGCAGTATTATGAAGAATATTGCTACTAAATAAAATTTCCGGACCATCATTTTTCTCCTCATTATATAACTATTGAGTATCTTTGTCGGACTATATATCTCAACAATTTAATGTTTTCAATCTTGATATCAGAAGTTAAATCCACTTATTATTTCACCAAATACCCTGATGAACTCTTTCTAAATTGCACTTCGGCTACTTCTTTTCCTGTTTGTTTTTCTGTTCCACATTTGCAGTGGCTTCGGTATCTGCTTGAACAGTTCTCACGTCCAGCGCTTCGTCAGTTTTAGGCGACGCCTCATCCTCTATAGCCTTCTTAATCGTCTCGGTAAGTTCCGGAGCTGTCGAAGAAACTTCAATACCGCAGGAAAATATAACCAGACTCAGTAACATAATTAACGTAACCATATATTGTTTTAACACCACCTCTGTTACCTCCTACTTTTCTATGTTAGCCGTTATCGGCGTAATTAAATTGAGTTGCTCAGCTAAACTTGTCATTAAGCTCGTATAACTTTTGAAACATTAATTCGTATATAGTTTCCCCTTCATACCTTACTTCAAGTAATGGTACCCGGCAGCTGTTCCTTTTAATAGTTATAGTATTACGTGCTTCAAAACAAGCTATCCTTCTCAACCAATGTTGTCAAGTAATATTTTTAATTTTTCTACATATTAACTTCGCATCATTAATATAGTCATAAAACAGGAATTCAAAATAAATAACTTGACATCAATCCATCATCTCTATATATTTGATCTGCTTATGAATAAAATAACTACATACAGAAACTCTGAGTATTATTGGTGGTATTATTACCGTGCAGAGGGCGTACTCATGTAGCCAGTACCACACGAACAGTAGTATACTCGCCTGCCAGATGAAAACTCGGCAGGTTTTTTTATTTTAAAATTGAGGATTTATATGAACACAACCAGATATGAAGAGTTTAAAAAACTCTGCCAGACTAAACCTAACGGTAAAAAAGGGCTTATTGTCCCGATCTATCGCAAAGTTCTTGCCGACCTTATAACGCCGGTCAACGCCTATTTAAAGATTCGCAAATCGTCAGATTTCTCATTTTTACTTGAAAGCGTTGAAGGAGAAGAACGGTTTGCCCGTTATTCTTTTCTCGGTCAGGGACCGTCCGAGCTCCTGACGCTCCGTGATAGCAAAGTTACTCACACAATAGAAGGAGAAGATAATGTCAATGAAGGGAACGGCATAGATCAGCTTCGCGATATTTTATCTAAGTATGACCCTGTTGACCTGCCTGAATTACCTCCTTTTACAGGAGGGGCGGTAGGATTTATCTCGTACGATGCTGTGAGATATTTTATCAAACTAAATGGAAAATCAGATCACGATTCCGACACCGATCAACCGCCTGAGATGCAGTTTGCGTTTTACAGAACAATAATGGCGTTTGATCATTTCAAACATCAAGCGATACTTATCAGTAATGTTTTCCTTGATTCCGATGAGCTCAAAAGTATGAACGAAACTGTTCTTAAAGAAAAATATGATTCGGCTGTTGAGAGTATCGACTCACTTGACGCAATTATTAATAAACAATTAGAGCACAAACCTGATCCGATAAAGCACGATGACTATAAGGAGAGCTTCGACAAAAAGAGTTATATCGAAGCAGTTATAAAAGCGAAAAATCATATTGTCGAAGGTGACGCGTTTCAGATAGTTCTTTCCCGCCGAGAGGAGATCGAAAATCATCCCGAGCCGTTCGAAGTTTACAGAGCCTTACGCACAATAAACCCTTCTCCCTACCTTTTTTATCTCGAAATGGGCGATCAAATAATCACAGGCTCTTCCCCTGAGATGCTCGTTAAGGTGGAAAACAGGAAAATCCAGGTAAGACCCATCGCAGGCACACGGCCGAGAGGCTCAACCAGAGCGGAAGATGAGGCATTAGAAACGGAACTCCGGAAAGACGAGAAAGAAAGAGCCGAACACGCAATGTTAGTTGACCTTGGAAGGAATGATGTCGGTAAGGTATCCAAGTATGGAACGGTAAAAGTATCCGAGCTGATGGTTGTTGAAAAGTACTCTCACGTCATGCATTTGGTGAGTCGAGTCACAGGTGAACTTGCTGACGATAAAGATTCTTTGGACGCATTGACAGCCACCTTTCCCGCCGGAACAGTTACGGGCGCTCCAAAGAAGCGGGCGATGGAGATCATTGATGAACTCGAACCGGTCAAAAGAGGCATTTATGCGGGAGCAGTCGGTTACTTGGACTACAAAGGAAATCTCGATACTTGCATTGCCATAAGAACCATATCGTTCAAGGACGGTAAGGCAACTATCCAAGCAGGAGCCGGTATCGTGTATGATTCTATACCGGAAAACGAATATGACGAGTGCGGGAACAAAGCAAAAGTTCTGAAAGAAGCCATATCAATGGCTGCGAAAGGATTATAATTTGATCGCTCTCATAGATAATTATGATTCGTTTACCTATAACCTAGTCCAGTACTTCGGTGAACTCGGCGCTGAAATAAAAGTATTTCTGAACGATGAAATAAAAGTCGAAGAGATCGAACAACTTAATCCTGAAGCTCTTGTAATCTCACCGGGACCGGGAAGACCTGAAGATGCCGGAATCTCAATGGAGGCAATAAAAAAGCTCGGACCTAAGATACCGACGCTCGGAATCTGTCTCGGGCATCAATGTATCGGCGAGATCTATGGAGGCAGAGTAAGCCACGCAAAAGAAATTCTTCACGGCAAAACATCGCTCATCAGACACAGTGGGCATCCGTTATTTGACCAGGTATCTAATCCGTTCAAGGCAACGCGATATCACAGTCTCATTGTAGAAGAGATGAATTTACCAATAGAACTCGATCCGATTGCAACCACCGAAGACGGCACTCTTATGGCTGTCGCTCATAAGGAATACCCGGTTTTCGGGCTTCAGTTCCATCCGGAATCGGTCTTTACTAATGTCGGAATGCATATTCTTGACAACTTTCTTAAAATCGTTTCAAAAAATAATTCGGGATCATAATGATACAAACTTACTTGTCAAAACTGATCGGAGGCGCTTCCCTATCACGAAGAGAAGCAAACGAAGCCATGAACTCTATAATGAGCGGTGAAACGCCTGCTACTCAGATAGCGGCATTTCTCGTTGCTATGCGGATGAAAGGTGAAAACTCCGAAGAGGTCACCGGCTTTGTAGAATCGATGCGTTCAAATGCCACTCCTGTCGCTGCCGATGCCGAACCGATACTCGATATGTGCGGAACGGGTGGTGACGGAGCAGGAACTTTCAACATTTCCACCATTGCATCTCTTATAGTTGCAGCCGGGGGGATCACAGTTGCCAAGCACGGCAACAGAGCGGTCTCCTCAAAATGCGGCTCAGCTGATCTGTTCTCCGCGCTTGGAGTCAATATAGAGATGCCTGTCGAGCGGCTCAGCGATTGTCTTAACGAAATCGGGTATGCGTTCCTTTTTGCGCCGCTCCTCCACCCCGCCATGAAACACGCTGTAGGTCCCCGCAGAGAATTAAAGATCAGAACCGTTTTCAATTTGCTCGGACCGATGACAAACCCCGCTAATCCCACCCTTCAGCTTTTGGGAATCTATGATTTTGAATTGGCTGAACTCGTGGCGGAAGTGTTACGTAACATAGGAGTTAAAAGAGCTTTCGTTGTTCATGGATCGGATGGGTTGGATGAGGTCACTCTCACGGGAACCACCATGTGTGTTGAATTAGACGGAGACGATCTGAGCAGATTAGATCTCACGCCGGAATCATTCGGGTTACCACAACTTTCTACAGATGATATTTCGGGAGATTTCGAACCGGAAGAATGCGGTGTTATCGCCACAAAAATCTTTTCGGGTGAAAAAGGAGCAAAGAGAGACATCGTAGTCGCGAATGCGGCGATCGGTCTTTATTTGGGCGGCAAAGAAGATACGATAGAAAAAGCAGCGCGGTTAGCCGAGAAACTGTTAGACGGCGGAGAAGCTTTGAAATTGCTCGAAAATTTCAGGGAGTTCACAAAGAGAGCATGAACAGGTTAGACAAAATCGTAACTCATCGGAAAGATGCTATTACCCTCAGGATGAAGGAAAAACCTATACTGAAGATTCGCGCCGACGCGGAGGCAATGCCCCCTGTTCTCGATTTCAGAAAAGCGCTGATCTCGGCAAACGGTGAAACCCGGATAATATCTGAAGTGAAAAAAACCTCACCGACCGACGACTTCGGAGGCGAATCCATAGACGCAGTCGGAATAGCTCTCGCGTATGAATCCGCCGGAGCATCCTCTATCTCAGTTCTGACCGAACCTGAATTTTTTTCAGGCTCCATGGAAGACCTTGCGAACATAAAAAAATCCGTCAAAATACCTGTTCTTTGTAAAGACTTTATTATAGATCCATTCCAGATTTACGAGGCGCGCGCCGCCGGAGCGGACGCTATCTTACTTATAGCTGCGATATTAGACTCTTACGAGCTAAAAGATTTTATCTCTATTTGCCGCGTTGTAGGTATCACACCCTTCGTTGAGATCACCAACAAATCAGATGCGGAAAAAGCGCTGAACATTGAACTCGAACTTATTGGAATCAACTGCAGAGATCTGAAAACCTTTGAGATCGACCGTTCTGTTTTTAAAGAGCTCAGCGCGGATATTCCGGAAAGCATATTAGTGGTCGCCGAAAGCGGAATTAACGGCAATGAGGAGCTGAAGATGATCAATGAACTCGGAATCTACTCAGCACTTATAGGTTCACTATTTATGAAAACTGACGATCCCGGAAAAGCTCTTCGTCGATTGCTGAGCGAGAACCATGACCAAAATTAAAATATGCGGCATCACCCGGCTTGATGACGCAAAGCTCGCCTCTGAATATGGAGCAAGAATGATAGGGATGATATTCTATGATAAGAGCCCTCGGTTTATTTCCGACAGCGCCGCTGAAAAAATTGTACAGCTTCTGCCGGAAGAGGTTCTTCCGGTTGGAGTATTCGTGAATCCGGAAGTAGAAGAAATCAGTTCTATAATTGACAATACCGGTATCAAGGCTCTGCAAATTCACGGTAAATTCAACAATGATGAAGTGAATAAACTTAACCTGCCCGTAATACAGGCTTACTCTATAAGTGATAAAAACGATTTTAACTCCATACGGCAAAATGGTTCGGGCTATTTTCTTCTCGATAATAAAGAGATCAACAAATATGGCGGAACCGGGAAAACTTTTGATTGGGAGCTCATACCCACAGATCTAAGAAAAGATCGGTTGATACTCGCCGGAGGTATAACCGCTGAAAACGCAGCTGAGGCCATCTCAAATATCAACCCCGCCTTTCTCGACGTATCGAGCGGCGTGGAATCCTCACCCGGAATAAAGGATAAAATAAAATTAGAACAATTATTCAACGCAGTCGAGAGAGCAAATGATCGACTTTAAAAACTACAACTTGCCCGATGATTCAGGTCATTTCGGTGAATACGGAGGAAGTTATGTTCCGGAAACTCTCGTTCCGGCGCTTAACGAACTTGAAAGCGCATTCATCACCGCATGGAAAGACGACGGTTTTCATTCTGAATTCGATAATCTGTTGAAAAATTATTCCGGTCGACCTACACCGCTCTACTTCGCTGATAAACTTAGTTCTGATTTAGGCGGAGCGAAAATATATCTGAAACGTGAAGACCTTGGTCACACCGGTTCGCATAAAATAAATAACACTCTTGGTCAGGCTCTGCTTGCAATCAGAATGGGGAAAAAACGGATCATCGCCGAGACAGGCGCAGGTCAGCATGGTCTTGCAGTAGCCACAGTTGCTGCGAAATTCGGATTAAACGCTGTAGTGTATATGGGTCGTAAAGATACAATACGTCAGTCTCTTAACGTCCGTAAAATGAAACTGCTTGGCGCTGAAGTCATTCCCGTCGACTCCGGAAGTAAAACTTTGAAAGATGCGATAAACGAGGCGATTCGGGATTGGGTGACAAACGTCGAGGATTCTTTTTATATGATAGGATCAGTCGTGGGTCCTCACCCCTACCCTCTTATGGTGCGTAACTTCCAGCGGATAATCGGACTCGAAGCAAAGAAACAATTTGACGAAGCGGAAGGATCCACACCAGCTGCGCTTGTGGCTTGTGTCGGCGGCGGCAGTAATTCGATCGGCCTGTTT
>SORU01000022.1 GCA_004402915.1 Fidelibacterota bacterium MT.SAG.2 | reverse complement strand
AATATTTGATCTTGAATACCTCAATACTGTTTCTATATGATTTTTCGACTCTTTATAGAGGAGTTGCTATTAAGACGTAAATGAAAGTAATGATAGATATAGTAATTGTTGAAACTGCAATGAATCTTCTTTTTCTTATAATTATTTCAAGGTAATAAAACATAATCTTTAAACCCGGGGATATTCTATTAATATTTTGCATATCCAACTCCAATCACAGTAATGCTCTTTGGCCTTACTACGATAAAGTTGTTCAGTTTAATGTCCAATTTATTGTATAAAAGTCAAGCGAAGAATATAGTTTATTTTGATGATTGGGAAATTAAAAATATAACCGTTGCTAGACTTGCCAAAATACTGGCTGTTTCTTTAAAAAATTCGGTCGTATCAAAGTCTTCTTTCTTTTCCTTAAATGCTACCTTAATTTGATCGCCGTCATTCACCTTTGGGTCCAACCAAAATCTCCGTGTAGCAGAATCTACTCGCCCATTTGCGCGAGCTATTAAGACATTTCCTCGATCAGCTTCCTTTTGAAAGCCGCCTACACGATCAATATAATACCCTGCCTTCTTACCCTGAATATACTTTAAGAGACCAGGAGTTTGAACTGCCCCGCTAAGAGCGACAACCATTGGATGCTTCGGAATTGTGATATTGTCTCCCGGTTGCAGCACGATATCATCTTTAGTAGAATTTGATTTCAGCGCTTTCTTCAGATCAAATATGACTCTCTGACCACCTCTCGTAAATCGAGCTCCTTCTTCAAATGCTTCAGAGGTCAGACCTTCAGTTCTCCTGATAATATCTGACAGTGTTTCATCCTTGGCGTTCAGCGAATAAGTACCCGGAAATTTTACTTCACCTAAAATTGAAACAGTCCTCTGAACTTGCCAATACGGATGTCTCTTGATCGAAACTCTATCGTATTCTTCAAGCAGGAAAATCTCTTCATTAATGTTATTCTCGGCGAGTGTCGTCGGTAAATTGACCTCTATTATTTCTGCAAGAGAATTACCATCTATCTCCCAAGGATTGATTCTTGCCACTTCAGCTTGAAATCGGAATGCGTCGTCGGTATATCCACCTGCTCTCAACACGAGATCTTTAATTGACATGCCTTCAGTAAGCTCAAATTGACCGGGACGTTTTACTTTTCCATCAATTGTAACATACTTTCTTCGTTCAACCGTGAATATATCATACACAATCAGCTCATCTTTATCAATCAGTTGCATATTTTCTTTTGGATCCTTTAAAAGGACCTTCCCTAAATGTATAGGTATTGTTCTCCTTGTTATTCCATCTTCATTTAACCTAAGCAGATCCGCTCGTTCTAAGTAGGTTTCTTTTCTGTAGTCTTCATCTAACATCCCGCCAGCTTTGAACAGGAGGTCGTAGATAGTCATATTATCTTGAAATCGATATTTATCGGGACGCAAGACATGTCCTGATATTGTCACTGTAGGTTTATCTTCGATGGATTCCATTGAATAAACGATGACTTCATCTTGATTTCGAAGAGTAAGATTCTCACCTGGATCCCCGTCAAGTACCTTCCCTAAATTGAATGATATTATGTTTCTTTCTAAAGCAGTATCCCCAATTCTGATAATATCAGCTCTTTTAAGATATGTATTCTTCATATACGCAGGATCTAACATGCCTCCCGCTTTAAATAGGAGGTCGTAAATAGTCATATTATCCTGGAATTTATATTTCCCAGGTCTTTTAACATGTCCTGATATTGATACTGAAGATTGGCCTTTAATAGAACTCATAGAATAAATTATGACCTCATCTTTGTTTTGAAGGTTGAGATTCTCGCTATTATCTCCTTCGAGAAGTTTCCCCAGATTAAATGTAATGAGATCTCTTTTGAGTGAGTTATCTCCTATTCTGATAATATCGGCTCTCTCGAGGTATGTATTCTTCATATACGCGGGGTCTAACATTCCTCCCGCTTTGAAAAGGAGATCGTAAATAGTCATATTATCTTGGAATTTGTATCTTCCGGCCCTTTTAACATGTCCTGATATTGTCACTGAAGGTTGGCCTTCAATAGAATTCATAGAATAAATTATGACCTCATCATTGTTTTGAAGGTTGAGATTCTCGCTGTTATCTCCTTCGAGAAGTTTCCCCAGATTAAATGTAATGAGATCTCTTTTGAGTGAGTTATCTCCGATTCTTATAATATCGGCTCTCTCGAGATATGTATTCTTCATATATGCGGGATCAAGCATTCCTCCCGCCTTAAACAATAGGTCATAAAGGTTCATATCTTCTAAAAGCGGATATCTGCCAGGGTTTTTTACTTGACCTCTAATGGTGACACTGTAAGATCCTTCGATCTCATGAATAGAAAATATTTTAACTTCATCCAGCTCCTGTAAAAGTAAATTTTGAGTGCTGTCGCCGGACATTGCCAGTCCTAAATCAATTTGTATCAGCTGCTTCGTGAGATCCGATTTTGTTCTGATGATATCCGCCCTATCCAAATAAATCTCGCCTAATACGCCATCAGCTTCCTCAATAAGGTCCGTTAAACGCATCTCTTCGTTCAATTCATATGTGCCGGGTCGAGTAACGGACCCAGCGATGTTCACGAGATTCATTTTAAAGTCCAATATTGAAAACACTGATATCACATCGCCATCAACCAGTTGAAAATCTTTATCTTTATCCTTCATATAAGATTTATAATCAATATCAATGATTTTACGTTCCTGCGGATATGATTCTCTTTCCTCAAACGGAACAATCCTATCGATTTGTATCCTATCTACATAGGCGGTCGCTTTAAGTCCTCGCGCTAATGAAAGTAAATTTCGGAGCTTATCCCATGGTTTTAGTTCATAGAAAGCAGGCGCATTTATCTCTCCTTTAATAGCAACCATACGCCCCCTAATCGGAACAAATATAGCATCCCCATCTTGAAGCCTCATGTCCTCTTCGGTCTTTCCATATAACAGATAGCTGTAAAGATCCATTCTATTTATTGTCTTGCCATCTCTTATAATTCTTATGTTTCGCAATGAGCCTCTTTGGTTTGGTCCCCCACCATAGTAGAGCGCGTTGAACGCTGTAACGGTCGCGCGCATAGTGTATCCACCAGGCCTCTTTACCTCACCCATAATGAATATTCTGATAGAGCGTAGTTTACCCATAGAGAGATCAAAAAAAGTGCTCTGAGATCCTGAAAGGGGATCAAGTCCTGAGTATACACCTGAGAGTCGACTTTTTATCTTTTCTTCAGCTCTTTCCAGCGTTAGTCCACTAATCACTACCTGCCCGATATCGGGTATCAGTATCTTCCCTTCTCTGTCGATCCGCAGCCTGTGAAATTGCTCTGTGTCTCCCCAGAGAGTGAGGACTATTTCGTCTCCGGGACCAAGAGGATAGTTTGGATCAACAGGACCTCCCTCCGACGGCTCAAATGTTTTCGGCGATAGGTTGAATATCTCATAACCGAACGGTCTTAACACTCCTCCGGCGCTTGGTGCCTCACCGATGATCGGCAGCTCTTCGTCGTCTGATTCTTCAAATTCATCAAACTGAGACAACTCGTCATACTCAATTTCTGCCTCATCAAGAATATCACCAGCTGATTCAGGCACTGCTTCTGTTTTCGTTTGAACTTTATCTTCGTCAAAATCTACTGGCTGTTGATCAGAATCTTGCAGATCATCTAATTGACTTTGAATCTCGGCATCAGACATTCCAGATTGCTTTAGCTGCTCTTTGATCTCTGCCTCTGATTTTCCTGAACTTTTGATCTGTTCCTTCAGCGCGTCCTTCTTTGCTTTGGATTGACCGGATTCCGTTTGAGCAAAGAGAGAGGTCGATATCAAGGAGATCGTTAGCAGAATTATCAGAGCTGCGGCACTGAAAAAGAACTTCCCTGATTTCTCGAATCGTAATAAGTGGCTAAGATATGGCTTTATATTTCTGTTTATTATCAATTCTCCCTTCAAAATTTGAATATAAGATTAAAGATCTGTATCAAATAAGTTTTACGCATAGCACTTTCGTTTGCTCGCATGTTGATTGCTTCATAATTGTACCGATGTAAGTTCAATTATCACTTACTTGTTATTATCCTTCATATTCATCAGCGAATAGTTAATAGATGGAGCAAAAAAAGTCTATCATTTATAGTTAATATTATCAGATCATGCATAACTGTTGATATTTTACTAAAAATATTTCCATGTATTAATATTCAGTTTTACTGATTCTATATACTGCAATAGTGCATTTCAAGGTTTGTTACTCGTGCAAAAATAAGTGCATTATTCATGCAAACTTAAATAGCCGGTTTATCATTAAACTACTCTATAAATATTTCTCAAGCCTAGCCCTATTTACTAATTATTAAGATAAACTTCAACACAAAATTTAACAGACCCCTCATCTCTTTAAGGAAGAATTATGCTTTAAAGTTTGGTATGTAACAGTTTCTTCCAAATGTAGGTCCTACTTTGCTGATTGGGATATTACAAATATAACTGTTGCAAAACTCGCCGCTATGCTCGCCGTCTCTTTAAGAAATACGCTCATATCAAATGGCTCTTTCTTTTCTTTTAAGGCTACTCTGATTTGATCCCCTTCATTCACTTTCGGATCCCACCAAAACCGTTTGATACCGACATCCACTCGACCATTTGCACGGGTAATTAAGACGCTCCTTCGATCAGCATCCTTCACAAAGCCACCTACCCGATCAATATAATACATTGACTTCTTTCCTGGCGTATATTTTAAAAGACCTGGAGTTTGCAGCGCCCCGCTAAGGGAGACAACCATTGGATTCTTCGGAATTGTAATACTGTCTCCAGGACGCAGCACGATATCATCTTTTGCAGAGTTTGATTTAAGTGCTTTGTTCAGATCAAATATTACTCTCTGACCACCTCGTGTAAACCTTGCTCCTTCCTCAAATGCCTCAGAGCTCATTCCTCCAGCTCTTTTAATAAGATCCGATAATTTTTCGTCCTTATCTTTTAGGGAGTACTCTCCCGGGAAATTCACTTCACCAGAGATTGTAACGGTTCGCTGAAGCTGCCAATTCGGATGTCTCATGACTGTTATTCTGTCATATTCCTTCAGCAGGAATCCCTGGTCACCAGGACGAGCCCCAGAGAGCGTTTTAGGCAGATCGACTTTGATGATGTCTGCCAAGGATTTTTCACCTAAGTTAAAGGGGTCTATTCTCGCCACTTCGGCATGCAAACGGAATGCATCATTAGTGTAACCTCCGGCTCTCATCAATAGATCCTTTAGAGACATACCATCAGTTAGTTCAATTTGTCCAGGTCTTTTTACTCTACCTGTAATCGTGACAAACTTTTTTCGTTCGACGGTGAAAATATCATACACTATTAGCTCATCATTATCAATTAAATGTATATCTTCTTTAGGGTCCCTTAAGAGAACATGACCAATGTGAATGGGTATTGTTTTACGCGTAATCCCGTCATCATTTAGCCTTAGCAGATCCGCTCGTTCTAAATAGGTTTCCTTTCTGAAATCTTCGTCTAACATTCCACCCGCTTTGAACAGGAGGTCATAAATGGTCATATTATCTTGGAACCGATAACGACCTGGGCGTTTTACATGACCTGAAACTCTTACAGAAGGTTGACCTTCTATATCGGTCATCGAATAGATGAAAATTTCATCCTGATTCTGTAGGTCAATATTTTCGTTTTGATCCCCGTCTAAAAGTTTTCCAAGATTAAATGTAATGAGATCTCTTTTGAGTGAGTTATCTCCGATTCTTATAATATCGGCTCTCTCGAGATATGTATTCTTCATATATGCGGGATCAAGCATTCCTCCCGCCTTAAACAATAGGTCATAAAGGTTCATATCTTCTAAAAGCGGATATCTGCCAGGGTTTTTTACTTGACCTCTAATGGTGACACTGTAAGATCCTTCGATCTCATGAATAGAAAATATTTTAACTTCATCCAGCTCCTGTAAAAGTAAATTTTGAGTGCTGTCGCCGGACATTGCCAGTCCTAAATCAATTTGTATCAGCTGCTTCGTGAGATCCGATTTTGTTCTGATGATATCCGCCCTATCCAAATAAATCTCGCCTAATACGCCATCAGCTTCCTCAATAAGGTCCGTTAAACGCATCTCTTCGTTCAATTCATATGTGCCGGGTCGAGTAACGGACCCAGCGATGTTCACGAGATTCATTTTAAAGTCCAATATTGAAAACACTGATATCACATCGCCATCAACCAGTTGAAAATCTTTATCTTTATCCTTCATATAAGATTTATAATCAATATCAATGATTTTACGTTCCTGCGGATATGATTCTCTTTCCTCAAACGGAACAATCCTATCGATTTGTATCCTATCTACATAGGCGGTCGCTTTAAGTCCTCGCGCTAATGAAAGTAAATTTCGGAGCTTATCCCATGGTTTTAGTTCATAGAAAGCAGGCGCATTTATCTCTCCTTTAATAGCAACCATACGCCCCCTAATCGGAACAAATATAGCATCCCCATCTTGAAGCCTCATGTCCTCTTCGGTCTTTCCATATAACAGATAGCTGTAAAGATCCATTCTATTTATTGTCTTGCCATCTCTTATAATTCTTATGTTTCGCAATGAGCCTCTTTGGTTTGGTCCCCCACCATAGTAGAGCGCGTTGAACGCTGTAACGGTCGCGCGCATAGTGTATCCACCAGGCCTCTTTACCTCACCCATAATGAATATTCTGATAGAGCGTAGTTTACCCATAGAGAGATCAAAAAAAGTGCTCTGAGATCCTGAAAGGGGATCAAGTCCTGAGTATACACCTGAGAGTCGACTTTTTATCTTTTCTTCAGCTCTTTCCAGCGTTAGTCCACTAATCACTACCTGCCCGATATCGGGTATCAGTATCTTCCCTTCTCTGTCGATCCGCAGCCTGTGAAATTGCTCTGTGTCTCCCCAGAGAGTGAGGACTATTTCGTCTCCGGGACCAAGAGGATAGTTTGGATCGACCGGTCCGCCCTCCAACGGTTCAAATGTTTTGGGGGAAAGATTGAATATCTCATAACCAAACGGTCTTAACTCCCCTTCCGCGATTGGCGCCTCTCTCAATATTGGTATTTCTTCTTCAATATCATCAAATTCATCAAATTGAGACAACTCATCAAACTCTTCCTTCGCAACATCAGCAGTATCAGCAGTATCAGTAATTGACTCAAATAGATCCTGATCAGAGCGAGTTATCAATTGATCGGATTTTTGTAGGCTCTCCAAATGACTTTGAATCTCGGCATCAGACATACCTGATCGCTTTAACTGCTCTTTGATCTCTGCTTCTGATTTCCCTGAATTTATCATCTGTTCCTTCAGAGCTTCCTTCTGTGCCTTCGATCGGCCGGATTCCGTTTGCGCAAGAAGAGGACTGGATATCGAAAAGAACATAAGCAGAATAAAAACAAATGTTACATTAAATAGCCGTTTATGCAATCTTTCGGAATGCGAAGAGCGATAATAAAGTGTTTTTTTATTAGTAGTGATGGTCAGTTCTCCCTCTGAATATAAATAATAGAATATAGATTTGTATCAATAAAGATTGACATATTATAATACCAATCGCTTACAAGCGGATTGCTTCATAATTGCTCGCATGAAAGTTCAAATATCATGTACTTGTCATTCTTCCTCAAAATCATCAGTGAGTAGTTAATAGATGGAAGAAAAAAAGTCAATCTTTTTTGGTGAATATTTGCAGATTATACACATTTATTAAAAATTTACTCAAAAATATACCATATATGGATAATTAAATATATAAAACGCTATATACTGCAATGGTGCAATATATTTTATCTCCTTTTTTTGCTGATTAAAAGTAATCTCAATCTGGTCAGATTAATTTTCAAAAAGTCTAATATCTGTGGTCTTATGATATTCGAAATTTGTCAATTCGATTTCAACAGGCGTGAGTTTCTTTTGACTCATTATGCTTTTGTCGGTATCAGCGGACTCTCTACAAATCCTTTGGAGGTTGCAGTTAAACAAAACTCTTTGTAAAATAAAGAATTGAAGAACGTTTAAATTTTTTAATTAGGAGAAGTTAAATTGAGAGCTCTTATAACTGGAGGCGCCGGATTTTTAGGATCCCACCTGTGCGACCGTCTCTTAGCGGAAGGGATGGAGGTTATCTGCGTGGACAATCTTCTAACTGGAAATCAGGATAACATCTCTCATCTGCTAGGAAACCCAAGGTTTAAATTTATTCATCACGATGTTACTAATTTCATATTTATTAAGGGAGATATCGATTACGTTTTACACTTCGCGTCCCCAGCCAGTCCCAAAGATTATCTGAATTATCCTATTCAAACTCTCAAAGTCGGCTCTCTCGGCACTCTGAACACCCTTGGTCTAGCCTTGGAAAAATCTGCCACATTTTTTCTGGCATCTACCTCCGAGATTTATGGAGACCCTTTGGTAAATCCTCAACCTGAAGATTATTGGGGAAATGTAAACTCTATTGGGATCAGAGGTGTATATGACGAGGCAAAGCGATTCGCAGAGGCGTTGACTATGGCTTACCATCGATATCATAACCTGAGTACCAGAATAGTCCGAATATTTAACACATATGGCCCAAGAATGAGGTTGGATGATGGTAGGGCTCTTCCCACATTCATTACACAAGCACTCAGAGGTGAAACTCTATCTGTATATGGAGACGGCAGTCAGACGAGGAGTTTTACCTATGTAAGTGACACAATAGAGGGGTTTTATAAGATATTAACCTCAGACCACCCTGAACCTTTCAACATCGGAAACCCCGAAGAATTATCAATTCTTGATTTTGCATCGAAAATTGCCAATGCAGCTGGCGTGGAGCTACGTGTAGAGAACAAACCGCTCCCTGAAGACGATCCAAAAGTCAGAAGACCTGATATCTCCAGGGCCAAGGAGCTGTTAAATTGGGAGCCGAAAGTTTCTCTAACGGAGGGACTGGAGAAGACGCTTCCCTTCTTTAAAGAACAATTGGAGGCTATTAGATAGATTCCTATATAAAAGATTACAAAATTGAAGTATCTTTTCTTACGGGAATGCCGGAATTATTGGGTCCAATATTGCCGAAAGACCCTTCTCTCTTGGCGATGATATCAAGGTTCTTGATAAATTTTCAACCGGCAGGGGAAAAAACATCAAAACCGTTAAAACCGATCGGTGATGTTGCTTTAAGATCATTCAAAATATATATTCCTAATATTAGATGAAGAAGTTTATATCAAAATTAGCAAATCAAGTAATTAAAAGCATTTTACTTTTACTATTTAGTGCGGTAATACTTTTACTCCAGTTTGTATCAATAACAGCTTTTCTAATCTATGTGTTATTTTATAGTGTTCTTTTTATTTTAAAAGAAGTATTGCGGGAAAATTTATTTATGTTATTTAGACATAAATATAATTACTAGGACATTTTTAGTAATCCAAAATATTTAGATCAAAACTTATGATCGGATTGCCGAAGCCCAGAAATAAGCGCAAATTCCTTTCAATCTGCTCAGAACTTGCCTCCTCTTAAACTCTTCATTTTCTAACTTATTCCAAAGGAGATAGCCAGATCTTTTGGAATATCTAAAGAGACGGTTATCTCTCTTCCTATCCTCCTTAAGCATTTTGAAATAGTTGAGGACGAACTATTGAATAGTGATGAGAGTTCCTTGACCTGAAAACCTTCAATTCTCATAAGAAGAATTGAACGGTCTCTCTCTGTTAGATTGGTCAGGAAATTCTCCAAATCAATCCTGAAGGCTATCGTATCGGCAAGGGGAGCTCTTCGCTTATCATAGGGGCCCATCAGCAGATCGTCTGCTGCTTCTAAGCCATTCAAGTGTAATATCTTAACATCATCGTTGTAGTATCGAACTTTTGAATAGACATCCTTGGTTCCGTTATATCCTCTGTTTCCGAAGTGTCTTCGCTTTTCACTTCTGAATTCCTTGGCCCGCATCTGCATGTTATTGACCAGCTCACCAAGAGATAGTTCGTACCTCCGAGAAAAAGCTGAAGTAAATGTGGTGTATGACAGACAAAGGAGGTCTTGCTTGAGATCTTTGTCTCCTCTCGATATCCTGTCAGCATGTCGATCCAACTTGGCGTACATATCCAAATATCCCATGATTGCCTCCTCTGGTCTGTTATTATTGATTTGGGGAGGCGATCACACAGCTGTCAGAATTTCATATACCTCCTCAAAATGCTACTCTTCTTGGTTTGATTCAATCAAGCTCCCTTCATCCCTAGTTTCTTCTTTCTATTTTCCCTGGACTTTTAATTATTGTATTCTTGGAGGTTTCTTTTATAGAGCGGTTGTTGATAAGCCAAGTGTGTCACGCACATCTTTCGCCGAATATGATTTATCTTCCATTGATGATAAGGCGAGAGCTTTTTTATTCTCACTGAGCTTTCTTGGATGACCAACGACCCTTCCTCTTTCTCTCGCTGCGGCCATGCGAGCAATTATCTGATCGCATATCATCTCCCTTTCAAATTCCGCTAAGGGGTCGAGTAGATGAAATAGCAGCTTTCCCCGCATGAACCTGATTCGTTACTCTATTGCAAACTCTTGATATTCATCCCCTTCTCTTTAAGAAGGTTAATGATATCTCTATAGCTGCCTCAGGGATCTGGTCTGTCTATCTGACTTCCATACAACCAGAGTATCACCTCCATGCATGAATCCCACTGCCCATTACAGCCTGTCTAGTTTAGATTTTACTCCACTGGCAGGTTCTCGAATATTCTTTCGCGCTCTTCTTAAAATGAAGCATAAATCCGCATCTCTGAATTGAGCTCTACTGTCGACATACGTGCATAGCCGGCCTTCGTAAATTTGTCCTCTTCGTTTTGATACATGGAAATAGTGTATAGGATTTAGAGATGAAAACTAAGATATATTCTTTCTCTATTATACACATACGAGAAATTCTGTGAAAATTTCTCTCTAGAATATCTCAAATAAAGGGTTCATCGGATTTGGTCGAGTCCCAAATAGGTTAACAATTTGAAGCATTAAGAATTATGGATCGATACGCTGTTTTGGCACTGCAATTATGGGTTTTGGAAAAAGGGCTTTGCTGCTAAATCTGAGAGTGCGAAAAAGTATCATCTGGAATCGGACACTCAAATCCAATTATGATTTATTTTGTCAAGTCGATCCCTCGCTAGCTCACTTCCTTTTCTTCGGGACTTTCTTTTTTCCTTTGATAGTTTTTTTTGCTGTAGTTTTTTTTCTCGCTTTTAGACTCTTTTTAACCACCTTCTTTTTAGCAATAAACCCCTCTCCAGCCAATACCTTAGCAGCTTTCTTCCCCTCCTTGATAGCCATCTTCCCCGCTATGACTCCCTCTCGTGCCAATACCTTGCCAGCTTTCTTCCCCTCCTTGATAGCTTTCTTTCCCGCTATGACTCCCTCTCGGGCCAATACCTTGCCAGCTTTCTTCCCCTCCTTGATAGCTTTCTTTCCCGCTATGACTCCCTCTCGGGCCAATACCTTGCCAGCTTTCTTCCCCTCCTTGATAGCTTTCTTTCCCGCTATGACTCCCTCTCGGGCCAATACCTTGCCAGCTTTCTTCCCCTCCTTGATAGCTTTCTTTCCCGCTATGACTCCCTCTCGCGCGGCTTTTTCTAAAAGTTTTCCTGCTTTATCTAATAACCCCATTTAGTCCTCCACATTTTGTTCATCATTGACCTGCTCCGATTAATCTGATCACTAGTCATATTACTCATTAGCCCTTTAGATAGCATTAAAAAATTATCTAATTGAAATTAATGTGCGAGTGAAAAACTTAGAAATTTGTTCCATAATCGACCGTTTTGTGGTTCTCTATCAATCGTATTCTTAGCATTGGAGTAATCTATCAAGAAAATAGGCCGCCATGCTAGAATTCTTAATTCTACCATAAGTCGCAATGCATCCGTTTATACCAATGTATTTTGACTACCTTATGCAGCATTATAAAGAGTATATCAAAGTTTTAAATGTCCCAATAATTTCAATTATTCCATGCGTTCGGGAGTTGAAACAGGAGTTTGGAGAGCTTTATTAATCTCATTCTGTTCTTCTGAGAAGGAAAGTTTCCCGGACGCATTTTTACTCTCTTAGAACTTATACGTTTATGAGGATCAAGCAATATTTTCAGTGAAACCTTCTACTTTAGAGTGTAACTTTGAAGTTGTTACAACTTTTTGAGATCCGAATTCATTCGACGGCAAACCGCTATGATAAAATTACACAACATTTAGGGCTTGACCTAATTTTTCCTTATTCCGTTTTAAACCACTCAGCTTTGTTCGTTTTATTGGACTTTTTTTGAATAAGAGTTTAAAATCTTCCTCATCCAAACCATTGACATATTCTAATTCTAATTCGGTACCAATTTCTGAAGGCTGGAATGAAGATTCCTCAGTTTCCGATTGAAAATTATTCCATGGGCAGACTTCTTGGCAAATATCACAACCATAGATCCACCCATCTAGCGAAGGAGTACCTGAATCAAAATTTCCCTTATGCTCAATCGTAAGATAGGAGATACATCGTTTGGAGTCCAATTTGTACGGTTCATATAGGGCGTCGGTCGGACATGAATCTATGCACAGGGTACAACTCCCGCAAAAATCCATGCCGGGAGTATCCTCTTCCAATTCAAGATCGGTGATGATCTCACCTAAGAAGACCCATGAACCTAACTCTTTTGTTATAAGATTAGTGTGCTTCCCTATCCAGCCGATACCCGCCTTCTCCGCCCACACTTTCTCCATAACAGGAGCTGTATCGCAGCAATCTTTGAACTTGGAATTGGGAAACAATATTTTCAATTCTTCGATCAATTTTCCGAGCCGCTCATTGATAATGTCGTGATAATCCTCTCCCCAGGCATAGTTAGAGATCTTTCCGTACGAGCTATCGTTAGAATGATCATTCTGCGTGTAATAGTTCATCCCTAGAGAGATAACAGATTTCGCGCCCGGGAAATACTTGGTAGGGTCAGTTCTCCACTCACTGTTTCGTTCCATCCAAGACATGGTGCCATGATGTCCAAACTTAATCCACTCCTCGAGCGCTTTTTTCTCCCTCTCGAGTGGCGCTGCTTTCGCGATACCGAAATTAGTAAATCCTAATTCAAGTGCGATTGATCTTATTTTCTCTTTAGAATTTGACACTTATTTCCCTGCCTTCACATCAACAGACAACTTTGAATTACTAACTTAGTATGGCTCTTGCGTTTTCTGCATGATAAGATGAGCGAACGAGTGGTCCCGATTCCACTATTGCAAAACCCAATACATATCCATATGCCTTATATTCCGCAAACTCAAGAGGATGAACATAACGGTCTACAGGCAAATGATTTTTAGAAGGTTGCAAATATTGCCCGATAGTTGCGATGTCGCACCCATAACTCTTTAGATCTTCCATTACATTCAAGACTTCATCTGTACGTTCTCCCAATCCTACCATCATACCACTTTTTGTAACCACCCCTTCATTTTTCGCCCTCTGTATCAGTTCGAGAGATTGTTCATAATCCGCTTGAGGTCTAACCTTGCTGTATAACCTCGGAATAGTCTCAATGTTATGATTAAGAACGTCAGGTTTCGCATTTAGCAGAGTCAACAGTGCTTCATGATCTCCTTTAAAATCAGGAATAAGCACTTCTATAGTGCACTCGGGCGATTTTTCCCTGATCTGCCTTATAGTTTCCGCAAAAATGCTAGCTCCGCCGTCAGTCAATTCGTCGCGGTTGACCGACGTCACTACCGCATAGTTAATTCCCATTGCTACTATCGCTTCCGCCACCCTTCTCGGCTCATCTAAATCTAATTCGGTAGGTCTACCGGTCTTCACATTGCAAAATCCACAAGAACGAGTGCATATATCACCAAGTATCATAAAAGTAGCTGTACCGTTACCCCAGCATTCTGCCATATTGGGACATCTTGCATCTTCACATACGGTGTGAAGATTAAATTCTTTTACGATATGCTTAGTTCTGGTATATCCTTCACCTGAAGGCAAGCGAACTTTCAGCCATTCAGGTCTCGGAGTTCTTTTAGGCGATTTTATTTCAGCTTCAGGCAGCAATTCAGATCCCTATCAACGGGTCGAAATCGGAAAGAATTTTGGATACTCTTTCAAGGTATTTTGCTCCATCCGCTCCATCAACGATCCGATGGTCAAAGCCTATTGTCAGCTGCATTACAGGTCGGATCGTAATAGCGTCATTCACGACTACGGCTTGTTTCCTGATTGCGCCGACTCCCAATATCGCAACTTGCGGTTGGTTTATTATCGGAAATCCGGCGAGACTTCCGAACACTCCCATATTTGTAACGCTAAAGGTTCCACCTTGCACATCATCGGGCATCAGCTTTTTCGTCCTTGCCTTGGTCGAAAGTTCATTGACGATTCGTGCAGTCTGAAGGAGATCGAGATCGTCAGCGTTGCTTATAACGGGCACTATCAGACCCTTCTCAAGCGCCACCGCAATTCCGACATTGATCGATTTTTTGAGTATAATATTTTCCCCGTCAACAGAGGCGTTCAGGTACGGATATTCCTTTAATGCTCGTGCCACTGCTCTGACGATGAATGGAGTATATGTTAACTTAAAATTTTCACGCTTTAAAAAGGCGTTTTTTACATCTTCCCTGAAATCGACGATACTCTTCATATCAACTTCAGAAATTATAAACACGTGCGGACTCGTTTTGACACTGCGAACCATGTGCTCGGAGATCGCCTTTCGCATCCGATCCATCGGCACTACTTCATCTTCACCGTTTGCTGTCGTTTTTTCCGGTGCAGGCTCTTTTTTAGCGACAGCTATCTCATCCACAGATTTCGGAGGCTCCTCGACATCAACATCCTCTTCTTGCTGAGTGGCAGCGGGTTCAGCCAAGACTTCTTCTTTTATCTCCTCCACCTCTTCAACATCTTCGACAGCTACAGCTGCGCCGCTTCCGGAACCGATATAGCTCAGCAGATCAGTTTTAGTAACTCGACCTCCGGCTCCTGTGCCGGTGATCTTATCCAACTCTTCAATGGAAACACCCTCTTTTCGAGCGATAGAGCGGACCAAAGGTGAATAAAATTTACCTCCGCTCACTTCCTGTTCGACTGCTTCTGATGTTGTAACTGGTTCTTTCTCAACAGCGACTCTGCTCTCTTCTAAAACTTCCACTATAGCTGTCTGGTCTTCTTCCTCTGCTTCTTCGGCGCTCTCTTCCGGCTGCTCATCGGTCACTGTGGGAGCTTCGCCATTCCCCCCTTCCAATTCAGATTCTTCGGTCACTATTTCTGCGATAATTGTCCCTACCTCAACCGTCTCCCCCTCTTGAGCAATTATTTTCGATAGAAATCCCGTTCCCGGAGAAGGAATCTCAGAATCTACCTTATCAGTTGATATCTCAAGTACAACACCGTCCTCCTCCACTCTGTCTCCCGGCTGTTTCAGCCATTTGATAACTGTCGCCTCGGCGATAGATTCTCCAAGTTTCGGCATGACCATATCGATCTTCATCTGATTACCTTCCTAAATAATTGAAATACATATAGCAAAGTAAAAATAACAAGTTAGGCTTAAATTGCAAGGCTAATGTCTGCAGCTCGACACTCATTTTCCTGATCTTGACTCAAAATTGAGCAGCATTATTCTCAATTCGAATTTATTCTCTCGTTGATTTTTGAAAATTAGAGTCTGTTAAGAAAATAGGAACGATTCAGTGATAATTATTTTTTTTAACCCAATTTCCCGCTTGCTTTATCACGAACCCCCGATTATATTTTGTCGCTATTCCTCGGTAGCTCAATTGGCAGAGCGAGTGGCTGTTAACCACTAGGTTGGGGGTTCAAGTCCCTCCCGAGGAGCATTAAGGGACTTTCAGGGATTTTTTCCTTGGAAGTGTCTTTGATTTGTTGTATTTCTTTCCTCGTAAGCGCCAATATATTAAAGGGCTTACGATATTCAACTTTTATCTTTCCGTTCTTAAAAATGCAGTTCGAATATACCAAATTTAGAAGTTTCCGTTGTTCAGCAGGATCCTGCTGTAAGTAAAGGGAATAGGCACGTTTAGCCAATTCTAATAAATCAACACCAGTATCAAGATAATTCAAGTTTGCATTTGAGTGTTGGCTTAGATGATAATCGATACGATCTCTTTCCTCTTCATATTGAGCTCTCTTGAGAAGATAAAAATCCTTTGATATTACTCCATCTAATTTATCTTCGTACATTTTTTCTAATCGAAGCAATATTCTATCTCTTTGCTTCCTTAGTCCTTCAACTGCTTCTTTATGGTGCCGTTTTTCATCTTTATGACTTTCTTTAAGTGCAGCGATCATCCAATCAATTATTTCTTTATCAAAGACCAGTTTTTTGAGTGGCTTCCCTAAAATTTTTGCGAAGGCTTCTTCCCTTATATATGGTTCCTTACATTTCCCGCGACTCTGAGAACAGTGATAATATATGTACTTGCCTTTATGTATTTCGCCTACGACTGCTGTCCCGCACCTGCCACATTTTACAAACCCTGAAAAAGAAAAATTATGTTTACGGGTTCTTGATGAAAAATTGGCTCTTTCTCTGATCTTCCGTTGAACCATATCCCATAGTTCTCGTTTAACGAGTGGTTCATGGCTTCCTTTGTAGCGTAGACCACTCCAGCGAAACTCACCATAATAAATCGGATTTTGTAATAGTCTGTGGACTACGCTCTTGGGAATCTTTTTACCTGATTTCTTATAAGTAAATCCTAAATTGGCCACTTCTTTCCCAATTTCCCGAATCGAAACACCACCTGCCGAGTACAAATCAAATAATTTCTTTACAAAAGGTGCTTGATCCGGATCAGGTTCCATGGCTTTCTTCCCGTTGAGTATACTACTTCGATATCCTATCGGAGGTCTCATGGGATAAAGACCTGATTCAGCTTTGGCTATAAGTCCCTTTTTTACTTCTTCTGATAAATTATCAATATAGTTTTTAGCCATTAAAACCTTGATGCCGTGCATAAACTTATCGGTCGATTTAGAGTCATTCGAAATGATTACTCCCTCTTTGACGAAGTGAATTAGGATATTCATTTCATCCATCGTAACCCAATCTTTCAAATTCCTGTACAGTCTATCGGTTTTCTCAACGAGCAATGTCCTGCAAGGTGGAGATGTAGTTTTTTTCTTAGTTTCGCGAGATAAGAATTTTATCATTCTATTGAAGTTTACTCGACCTGCCTGCTTCGCGGTTTCAACATCAATATATTCTTCTATTACTTCAAACCCATTTTCGGAAGCATATTTATTGAGGAGTTTCCTTTGAGACGGAATAGAGAATCCTTCCTTGTTCTGTTCCTCCGAAGAAACGCGCGCGTATAGGACAGCTTTAATCTTTATATTCATTTAGTTTCGCTCGAGTCTATGTTCACATAGATTATCAACATTACTATCCCAGCTTCGACATTTAAGATATAATCTGCTTTCCATAAAATCAATCAATATTAAACTCAACTTTTAGTTTCTGGTTTAATTCGATCTTAACAGTGTTACCCTGTGTTTTATTTAGCCATTCATCTTTATATTGTTCTCGAATTCGATCTTCAGCCAACTGCTCAGCTTCCATTCTATCTAAGTCTCCATCAAATTCCATGATACCGGATCTTTCTTCAAATTCCTCCAACCATTCTTCTGGCCAGAATTTACGATTATCGGGCAAATCTATTTCCTCTGAAAGAGCCTCATTTGCATAAGCTCTTAGTAGATCGTAAAGTTTCAATGTAACCCTTCCTTCTGACTCAACTTCCTTTCACTCCGATCCATGAACAATTTATCTATCGTAGTCTTTTCTGACAAAAAATATTTATTCCTAGTGAAATCAGTGAAAAGAATTTGTTGTAAATACTTTATATATTTAATTAAAATACCAAACATTATATTTTTATAACATCACCTCATCCGATTTTGTATTCACCGATTTCACTTTTATTCGTAATCCATTGGACACTAACCGTTTTTCAAAGTGAAGTGTATAATGAAGTCCGGTGAAATGAGTGAAATTCATATTCTAACTACCCGAGAGATTAATTTTTGGAATAAACTGATAATATTTTTTCCTACCTCCGGCCGTTCTTGAGGAAATATCAAAAAACTCCTCGAGGTCTGATTTCATATGCGCAATCTTTTGAGCAAAGCTCCTTGTTTGACCGTGATAAGCAAAATTTACACCTAATTTGACAGCCAACCCAGAGAGTTCATTGCAAAGCTCGGAAGCGGTTACCTCCCGAGCAGAATTTTTATTCGCCCAGTGCCACAGCAAGTCGAAAATAGGATCAGACTCAAGCGTCAACACCGATTGCTGACGAGTGAGTTTCATCAAGATTCTTTTTACTATTTTCTCTATTCCTGCGTCTCTAGCAATCTTTAGAACGAACGATGCAAAGTCAGCAATCCTGAAATCAAATAACTCCTTATTGTCATTTTCTTTTTCAAGTGCAATCACAATCTTTTGCAAATGCTGAATGATCTCAGACATGATTAGATTACGATTTATTAAAACATCGTTTAGTAACTTATTCTCCGCCTGAAATTTCTTAAGGCGATCAACTTTGAGGATAATGAGCCGATCGGAAACATCATCTCGAGTAAAATTGGGCTTCCTACTTGTAATGGCCACGAAGGCTTGAACGGGCTTCTCAAGTAGCTTACCATCTGTGAATAGTTGACGCCTCTTAATGGACCCCCCTGTCGCTAATATCGCCAAGCGATCATTGAACCAATCGGGCTGATCCTCTGCGTTATCAACGACAATGAAGTCCTTCTGAGTAACCATCGCATCAAAATCTCGAATATCTCGAGTCAGACCGGTCACATTGAATTGCTTGCCATAAAAGAGCATACCGATCATACGTAGTGTAATCGATTTCCCGGATCCTTTAGGTCCCAGCATAGCTAAGATCGGTCTGGTTGGTTGGATGCTATCAAAGAAAAATGATAAGCACCAGAGTGTAAAAAGTAGACGGCTTTCACTTGGTGAAAGCAATTCTTTCGAAAAATTAATTTTTGATACGATAATTTTATCAAGCCATGAACGCGATTCATCAACCTCTGTTAGTTCGAACGGATCTGAATTATGATCAGAAATAAAGAGCACGCCATCTGTGCCGTTGTCAACTTCATCAATTGATTCTGCAGAAATCCGATAAACTATATCACTCTGGTTAAATACGTATAATGTGAATGTCTCGGCATTAAAATGTCTAAAGCTATAAACATCAGTCTCTGTACCGTGTCGAAATGCTTCAATCTGGATTGCTTTAAATATATAATTGAAAATCCCTTCTGTTGAATTCAGACCGTAACAATCCATTAGAAGATTAAACTCGTATTCTCCTCTATCGATATGTACCAATTTCTTATTATCAACATCTAAGAAGTATGTATCTGATTCATTGTAATAAAACGATCCCCGCTCATTAAAATCTTCGATAATTAAATTAGTTACTTCTTTATTTACCTCAAAAGCTTTCAATTTGCCACCGGGATACTGCTTTTGTCTTAAACTAAATATTTCCTTTGCCACTCCACTGTAGTCCCTTGGATAGAACTTGCTTTGAGAAATTAACAGAGAAATCTCCTCCCATGCTTCAATGTAATTTTCGCCAAAGGAACGGATGTAGTTGTCCAAATCAGAATCCTTTTGTGGTGTGGTAAAAGCATTAACACTCATTGTTTGTAGTGCTCTCTCAACAAGAACTAAGCCTGCATCATTATCATCGTGATCATAGCAGATTATAGGAGAACGACCAATTTTCTTGATCATTTCGTAGTCAGCATTGTTCACACCCCCTGCAGCACAGGCGAACAGATAGCCTGCCTTATTGCCAATTGCCTCACCGTATCTCAAACTGAGTGATTGAAGCTGCAGTTGGTTGAATTCTCCTTCGGTAACGATCAGTATATCCTTCAATTCTTTAATATTATTTGTTTGATCCGGAGTAAACAAGCCAAGTCCAAATAACCCAGCTACATTTTCAAAGGGCTTAAAATAAAGTATCTGTTTGGTATATGGTTTACGAAATCGGATTGCAACTATACGATGATAATTGTCGGTATAGAAGAAACAAAGCCATCCATGGCTGCCTTCTACGCATTTCTCCAACTTATTTCGTGCTTCCCTTAACCATACCAACTGCTCATCGGGAGTCGGACCGATGAACTTTTTTGGTCTTCCCCGTTTCTCTTTTCGAGACTGCATCGCCATCTCTACCTGACCTTCAGCTTTCTTGATGATTGGTTCGAACTTCCCTCGTATATCATAGTTTGTTGGTACAGCACCAAGCATTGAATCTGTTATAACCTGTGGGTGAATCAATCTTTCTTTCAGTAAATAATTGTAAGTGTTCGGCTTCTTTGCATCCTCCATTAATAGTAAATTCCGATGGAAATCATTATAAATCCGCTCCAAGACAAGGGATATGTTTTCATATCCACCATTGGATGCTATATCCAAAATTATTCTTTTATTACAACTTGGATGAAAACATTTTCCTATTGAATTATCCATCTTTATTGAAAAAGTTTTCTTTCCGCACTCAGGACAGGGCCCCTTTCTACCTGGCAGGATGTCAATTCCATACTTACTAACCAGGTCATTAGAGACAGAGAAATTTACATCATCGACCATTGTTAGCTCCCGTATCCACACTCAAATTTTCATCCCACCGAAGTAACAGCCTAAAAAACTCAGTTGCATTCTGTGCTATCTTCTCAGCTTCAACTTCACTGACTTCATCATTAGATCGTTCTTTCATAAGATGCTTCGTTTCGGCTAATATTTCGGAGCGATTCGCTTGCATCGTGTTCATTTCCATTTTTGTAATCAACGGTTTAACATTGACTTGAAAATATTCGATCTTTGAAAAAAATTTTGGTGCGAAGAAATGCGGCAACCCATAGGTCTAAAGTCTCGTATATTTTCTTGGAGTCAATTTCCATATTTAATTTTAATCTTCAAGCTCTCCATATGATTTTATATCTGACATGAATTTATAGGATGATCATTTGCTTGTCAAATGTAAGTTACTTAACTACAATCTTTTACGAGAAAAGGTTGTCTCCTTGAAGGACTTTTCTCGGTGCCTCAGAAAAACTATAACTAGATACTAATTAAGGGTGATATATATCCAAATCGGATAGGAAAATGCTGTTATGCGGAGGGTCAGAAAATTCATCGTGGACGTATGAATCGGAATTTACTCTCCGCGGAGACGAATTACAGGAACTTTTTGTCGGTCACAGTGATCTTCTATTTATTGAATAGTACTATTGAAAGTTATTTTAACTTTATTCGCTTGCGAAGACGTTCCCATTCCTTCTCTAATGATGAGTACTTTTCCTCCTTTGATTCACCCTCCGCATTATTTATTATATATTTGATAGCCCCTCTGACGGCACCTCTGGTTTTCTTTTTATAGGAACTATCGTTCGAAAATATTGCATTGACAAATAAAGCGATTTTTTCATGAATTATCTGATCACAATTGTGTTCAAAAGCTCTGTCGCACATATATAAAATACTATTAAATAATGGATCCTTTGGAGCCCCCCCGGTTTTAACTTTATTTCTTATCACAGTACTACGTAGTATGTTCATTCTTCTATCAATTGCTTTTATGAAAATCTGAGATTCAGGTGCTGAAATCAAGTCATGATCTATTATTTGTTTAATTTTGTAAAATCCCTTTTCACCCAAGTCATTTTTTAAAATATTTAGTGCTTCGTAACGCTTACGAATAGATTCTTGTCCTTCCGGAAGTAGTTCCCCGTTATTTATGTCAGCAATTTTGATAAGGGCAGTTTTGGCATCTTTTAGATCTAACCATAGAATAATTTCCTTTATACAAACATATACAATTAGATAAATAATCTTTTTACGGTATTCTCTTTTTTTTGGTGATCCAAAATCGATGAGATCAGACGCTTTTGATCTAACGTCATCTAACCAAGAAGTAAATTCGATTGTTAACTCACTCATATCTATCCTATAATTTCCCTTTCAAATCTATCTTATTTCAATATTTATAGTTGACTATTTACTCAGATCCTTAATAACAGGTAACAATTCATCTGTATGTCGTCAAAACGTATCGGACTGACCGATGCCTTAAATTAAGATACACTTTCTTGTAATTCCAACCGTTTTTTGTTAATTGATCTTCTATTTCTCATTAGGTGTGATCTTTCATTCCCTCTTTGATATTTTATTCATTTTAGGAGAGTCCTTAATACCACATCAGGTTTAATGCCATCAAAAGATCAATTGTTGAATTTGATGTTGAGAAATCGATTATAAGCTTAATTTAGACTCGCAGCTGGGTGTATCCCATTCCAAACTAATTTGTCGAGCTCAGAGGCTCTCATAGAAGCTTTAAATGCCTTCAGGTATTATCACTACTATACCTCAATTGTTATTGAACACCAGAGATTAGTTCATACAGCACTTCTTGTATTTCTTCCCAGATCCACATGGAAATGGATCATTTCGACCGACAGAATTGCTAATTGGAAAATCCGGTGCTAATCGGACACCCATTCCGTTTATAATCGGACAGTGATTCCGATCTAGTTCGGACACTTTTCACTCCACACCGGAATAGCATCCGAATTTCCGTTGGCGAAACTATTCTACTCTTCTAAATCAAAATCTCTTTGTAAAATATGCTGTTGAATAATCGAATTTAAGCTTGAGTAAATTATCCCAGCTGATATACCCTTCTGGTTACGTTTAACGAGCTTAGCGACCCTTATACAAGCTTTATTTGCCTTCAGGAGTTATCATTACTATGCTCAAATTGTTATTGAACGTCAGGATTAGTTCATACAACATTTCTTGTACTTCTTCCCCGAACCACAGGGACAGGGATCGTTCCTGCCGACAGAATTGCTGATCGCTTGATGGGTTGCCTGAGCGACTGACTTTCGGTACGGCAGCCAGAACTTATCAATCCCTATGGCAGATAAACGTACTGATTCAACCCATTCTTCATGCGGGACAGTTGAATGTTCGGTATCTTCTTTAAGCTTCCGGTGCCCATCAACTGTACCATGCAAAATAATAGGAGTTAGCAATGAGTTTTCTTCTTTAGATTGGAATAGTGGTCTCCATGAGTCATACGCCATGTGGACTGCCGTCATAAAGCCTGTGCACCACTCATCGATTATTGTGTACTCTTTACCTTTGACTTTACTGTAATAGAAAAGTGGCTCATATAAATGGGAATTGTTTTGAAACTCTTGACAAATGGAGTTGTAGTATGACATCATCAGACCTATACTGTGTTCGGTCTCCTCTTTGGAATCCCAAATCATTTCATCGGATGATGTTTCACCCCATACTACAGGTAACCACTGACTTGGCATAATGGTGTCTGGACAGATGAGCAGACAAGTGAGAAATCCATTCAGGGTGGAAATATCCATACACTCTTCCGGTGTTTTATCAGAGAGGAGAAATTCTTCTAATTCATTGATTTCTGCCTCGCTAAGATGATGCTTCGGTATCAAAACATTCTCCTCTTAATTTCATAATTAATAAACGAACCAGGGATCCGGCCAGATACTAATTCCATCAAGTCGTCGATGTTTTTCATTATTTGACATCCTTGTAGAAGATAGGAAAACTGACCAAGAGAAGTAATTAATATCTTGTAATCATCGGAATGACATAAGGTGGCTTCTCCACCCCGTGGGCTGGCAGTTGATGATTGTCGGCTCTTTTTTCTGTGGATATATTGAAAAGGGATTTTTAAGTTACGCTTAATTAAAATTCTCAACTTTTTTCTTTGGACTTTCCAGTGGTTTTACCTTACATTTTCAATTTGAAACCTTTTTCTTTATTATGGTTATTATTAGAAAATAATCATCCAAATACAAAGGAGGCTTCTACAAAAAATAGGACACCCTCATTGAATGATCCGCAAAATCATGTTTCGTAAGAAATATTCAATATTGATAATTATCTTCGTGGTAATAGGTTGCGAAAACCCATTTTCTTCGGACGAAGAGGCACCGTCTGTCCTTATCACATTCCCTTCAGACGGCTCAACTGTTACTGGTGTAATTTCGGTGACTGCGGATGCTTCGGATAACGAGAGTGTGGTAAAGGTGGAGTTTAGTATTGATGGTAAGCTCAAAGAAACTGATACTGAAACTCCTTGGTCATACTTATGGGATAGCGGTGATTATGCTGATGGTAAACCACACACAATTCTGGCGAAGGCGCATGATAAAGAAGGAAATTTTGATTCGTTATCTGTCTCACTGATCACGGTAATCGTAGGTATACCTCAGTTGTCAATATCGCCTATAACGCTGCCCTTTGAAGATAATTTGACACAATTAACGGTTTCAATTAAGGATAGCGGTCAAGATACTCTACGGTGGGAGATGTCGACTGAAGAGGATTGGATTTCCCTTTCTTCCTCTACAGGCTCCACTTTTAAAGAAACCGATTTGGTGATAGTCACAGTGGATCGAACAAATCTTCAACCTGGAAATTACATAGGCATTATATCAGTAACTTCTAATGGTGGAGATCAGGAACTCAATGCTACTTTGAGTAAAAATTCCAATCCAACTCTATCAGTTTTTCCACAAACATTTGATTTTGGAGAATCATCATTACGTGATACGTTGTTTGTCAGCAACAGTGGCACCGGTTCACTCGAATGGAGTATCACCGATGATCAGGATTGGTTGACTATATCGAAAACGTCAAATATCATAGATAGTGGCGCTGACACTGTATTAGTAAATGTCAATAGAGCAGGATTAGCGCACGGTGATCATATGGCAATCATTTCGATAAAATCCAACGGAGGAGATCAGGAAATTATCGCTAAACTTAATATAGATTCCAATCCGTCTTTATCTGTTTCCCCACAATTTCTGGACTTTGGAGAAACTACAATTCAGGATTTCTTGGTGATAAGGAACATTGGTACCGGTTCACTCGAATGGAGTATCACCGACGATCAGGACTGGTTGACTAGCTCTCTAACCACCAATTCAACCACGACCAGCTCTGATACAGTATATGTAACAGTCAACAGATCTGGTCTCGCCGGTGGGGAATATACGGGCAATATTTTCATCAGCTCCAATGGGGGAGATAATGACGTATCGGTAGGAATGAAAGTTTCAAATCCTCCTGTTCTTAATCTCTCTGCTACAAGCATTGATTTTGGATTAACGGGAACGATCTCAAACTTTTCTATCTCAAATAATGGGGGAGAAACACTCATATGGAATATGAATCAGAGTGAAAATTGGATTTCAATTTTGCCAGATAGCGGAACTACTACTACGGAAACGGATATAATAAACGTTACGGCAAACAGGGATTCTTTGGCTCCGGGTAACCATTTAGGCATCATATCTCTATCATCAAATGGCGGAAATCAGGACATAAGTGTGAGCTTAAATATAGAATCAGAACCGATTTTAAATGTTTCTCCTCAGAGTCTTGATTTTGGCGAAACAGAATTACAGAAATCACTAAGTATAACAAATCAAGGTGCAGGCATACTGAGCTGGACGGTTAGCGATGATCAGGATTGGATTACTATATCTCCCACAACCGGGACAACCACGACAGAGACAGATTTAGTAAATGTGACGGTAGATAGAACAGGACTAACAGGTAGTGGCTTCACCGGGTCTATAACCGTGAATTCAAATGGTGGCGTTGTAAACATTTCAGTGGGTATGGGTGTTTCTGAAGCGCCTGTATTGGATGTTTCACCATTGATAATAGATTTTGACAGCACACTAACCGATTCTGCATTTACAATTGAAAATTCGGGGGGTGGTACGTTAACCTGGTCAATTCCCATAGATTCATTACCTTCTTGGATAACGCTCTCTCCATCAGAAGGCTCTACTACAACAGAATCAGATACTGTGAATGTAAGCATCAGTAGATTCGGGCTTACATCAGGAGAATATAGCAGTAAGATATTGATTTCATCAGTAGGGGATGGGGGTGAGACCGGAGTAATCGTTGAAATGGTAGTTCCATAGATTGATTTCTTCTCTCAATTTTGTCCATGTTGACTTTGCACTTAAACATTTCAGTAGAACTCCCAAGAATGAGTAGAATTCTTATTAAAATCCTTCAGCCTAATATAATGTAAAACGCGTCATATCATGACGGTGTAGAAATTCACAACATTTCAACGCAAATGTCCTGAGTTTTGCTGATAATCAGCGCGTAATATCGTGAGTCGGTTTCGTTTTGTAGTGAGTTTTCGGTCGGTTTAACTCTATAGCAAAATTAAGGTAAATGCGTGTAAGTCTCCGAAAAACCTGATATAGAAGGGCCTAATTTTTCCACATCGCGCAAAGAGGTCAAGAATAAAGTTTTAGTGTAACGTTATCGGGCCGATCTAAACATCACGAAACAACATCAAAATATGGATTAAATCTAAGGTAAGTTTATTCGTAATGTAAGTTCGAATTGGCCTTTATTATTATATCCTACATCCAATTCAGGCAATAATTCTGGATAGAGGCTTGATTCAAACATTTTGAACGTAAGATAGCCTAGAGTAGTACCTGCTAAGACACCAAAATTGATGATATTTTCATCGCTGCCAATGCCCTGTGAGCCTGCTCTTTCATCGGAATCTATTTTATACGCAGCGATGATCGTGCCGAGAAACGTGCCTGATAGGATTGTTCCTACGGCTACTCCGAATCGAAGATTTGCATCTAATTCTTCCCCTCGCGATATTTTTGAATCTGCCTTCCCTCCAATAATAGATCCTGCAATAATACCAACTAACGATCCTCCGATCGTGCTAATTGGAATCAATGCAGAATCATACCCTTCCCCCATAATAAGCAAGATACCAGCCCCAAAGCCTAGTCCAGCGTAACCTATTGTAGTAGGAAAGACCCAATGTGTATTTTTACCAGGTGTTAAGTTTTTTGTAACATCTTGAAGCTTAAAATCCTTAAGTCTTATTTTATATTCGCCATTTAAAATCAATACCTCACCAGATTTAGAAAGTAGTTTGAAAATCCTAGATTTATTTACCGTCCACTCGTAAAACTCACCTGAGTCCTGTATCTCTCTGAAGATTATACTATCCTCGTCGATTTTTACGATAATTCCTTCAACAACAATGCCTGATTTAAAGTATATCTTAGCCAGTTCTTGCGATTGAGCTTGAAGGGGGGTTAATATCATAAGTAGAAATACATGAATGCAAATGACATTTTTCATAATGCACTTTCGTTCAGAAAAAATAATTATTGTTCTAACAATATTTAATAATACAGATAATATCTTTAAAGTCAAGATTTACTAGTGTGGCGAAAATGAGCCAACCTAAACGTCACAAAACAACATCAAACAAAACTAACCGACGTCAATCAACAAATAGAAAAACCCTTGATAAATGGAAGTATTTCATGAGCTGTAACGCTGAAATCTTTGTAGATGGGTGGTTTTCGCGCTTGCCTTGAAACCGGTCTCGCCGGAGGCGTGGCGAGTCCGGGTCCTTTACCTAAATCAATGTTATAATCTGAGCAACCATTCTCGTAATCTAATTATGATTCCACAACGGTTATCCTTTGATAGTTGGTGAGGGATAGTCGAAAGTCACTGTTGGGATTATAAATGATATTCAGCAAGGTATTATGACCAACATATTGTAATTGACATTTTACCAGTTAACGTATATTATTTACGGTAAGCCAGTTCTTTTACCCGGAGGATATAATGGCAAAGGAATCTACATTCCCAAACTCAAGTGGACAACCGAAATCTAATCGGTATAGAGAGGTTTTAGAGGAGTTTCTCAAACCGGCTGATATACAGCTCAACGGGGAGAGGAAGTGGGATATCCGGGTGAACAATGACGCCTTCTATTCAAAAATTCTTGTGGGGGGTTCGTTAGCTTTTGGTGAGTCCTACATGGACGGATGGTGGGATTGTGAAGCGCTTGACGAGTTATTCGACAGACTGCAGCAAGCGATGCTTAAAAATAAGATGAAACGTCCGAATAAGTCTATCCGGTCTGTCCTCCGAGCTAAGCTGTCGAATCTGCAGAGCAGATCAAGGGCTGTCGATGTGGGCGGGACTCATTACAACAATACCGGCGTAGTATACCAGAAGATGCTCGACAAGCGGATGGTTTACAGCGGCGCTTACTGGAAATCCGCCTCGGATCTCGATGAGGCTCAGGAGGCGAAGCTGGATTTGATTTGCAGGAAAATCATGCTTAAACCGGGAATGAGATTACTCGATATAGGCTGTGGGGCTGGTAGTTTTCCGAAATATGCCGTGGAGAATTACGATGTCGAGGTGGTCGGCATCACTGTATCCGAAGAGCAATTAAAACAAGGCCGTGAATTATGTGAGGGACTTCCGGTTGAGCTGCGTCTTCAAGACTATAGGGAGATAGATGAAGAATTCGACCGGATAGTATCTGTGGGAATGTTTGAGCATGTCGGAGCTAAGAATCACAAGACGTTTATGAAGAGCGTACTGCGATGTCTGGTTCCGGACGGTATATTTCTGCTGCACACCATCGGCGCACTCACAACTAATACGGTGCTCGACCCATGGATTAACAAGTACATATATCCCGATTCGCTGATCCCGTCAGCGAGACATTTAACCGAGGCGGCTGAAGGCTTGTTCATCATGGAGGACTGGCACAACATCGGCTCAGACTATGATAAAACGCTGATGGCGTGGCATGCCAAATTCGAAAAGGGATGGGAATCACTCAGACCACAATTCGATGAACGCTTCCACCGCATGTGGAGATATTATCTGCTCAGCTGTGCTGGCTCTTTTAGGGCACGCTCCACCCAGCTATGGCAGATTGTCTTCTCTATCAACGGTGTTAGGGGTGGGTATGAGAGTGTTCGGTAGTTAAGAAATAAACTGCATTAGATGATTGCCTGTGTGGCGAAAATGAGCCAACCTAAACGTCACGATACAACATCAATCAGGTAAAAGAATAAAGCCAAAAGACTCTATTCTTCATCTAACTCCAAGTTACGTAGCGCCTCGACAACATCAGTATTAATAACATCCGCATACACCTGTGTTATTGAAGGTGAACTATGTCCGAGTTGCTTCTGAACAAGTCGGAGATTGTATCCGCTTGCTTTATAGAGGTTGGTCGCATATGTGTGTCTAAGCGAATGAATTGAGTAATGAGATGAAATCCCTGATTTCTTCGCCCAC
>SORU01000021.1 GCA_004402915.1 Fidelibacterota bacterium MT.SAG.2 | reverse complement strand
TTCGCGAGAATACAAGCGATATGTTTGCCCCCCTGATACATAAGTATATTTTTTTGCAGGATGCTACCTTCTTATCTTCCTTTAGCAGTCATTTTGTCTTGGGTACCTTTGGAAGTGACTATTTTATCGTCTTGTTCGGGTGTATGTGTAGCGGTGTATTCGTTCTGTCGGTTTTTAGTTATCTAACTATACATAAATGAGATTATAGGACGTTGGTCTGTATGTATTGCTATGTATGTGTTAAGGCATTTACATTCCTACCTTCTTCAGTAGCCGGAAATCTGCCTTGCTCTTATACCATATCTTGGGGTGTATTTCATTGGTTGATATCCCCCTTATGGGGGGGGTATGCAGGAATGACCGCAACTACTCGTGCTCTCTCGGATATACATACGTGGGCTGCTATCTTCTGTCTGATTATTTGTTCGTTTTGTCTATAATATAGGGTCGTAAATACACTTATCTTATCTCGTAATTCTTTATCGCTAAGGGGCTCATTCTGTATTCGTTTCACCTCTTTTAGCATAACTTTTCATGAACCGTGAGGATATCGGAACATTCTAAGTGTAATCGCTTGATCTTTCTCACGATAAACATGAATATAGAACAACCATATCATTATGAGTCTGCAGGGCGATACGTGTAACTTACTGACTGTCAGCAAGTTACAGGATGTGGCGAATTAAAGTTTCCAGTTATTTCCAGTAAAAATGGACTACTAATTATTCATAAAGTGAATATTACTTCAACAACACCATCTTCCTCGTCTGGACGAAATCGCCTGCTTGGAGGCGGTAGAAGTAGATTCCGCTTGCCATGTTAATGGCATTCCGAGTGGCCTTATTAAAAGTCTAAATATTAATAATAAATTCCCAGTCCAATTTGAAATTCAAAACTTTGCAGCGTAAATCTGTCGTGTGCTTGCAGCTGGTCTAACCCACTTTCATAATTGAAAGAGTAACGTATAGGGCGAAATTCTGCAAATAAAAATTTCATTTCAGATATCGGGATGTGCAGACCAAAAATCGCATTAAAACCCCAGCCAAGGGTTATCGAATCAAGTGCTAATCCTCCTTTTTGCTGTATCAGCTCTGCAGGACCCGGAAATAGGGATTGTACACTGTTTAACAATAACCGACCACCAAACCCAACGTATGGATTTACTCCTATATCAGGTAGCCAAGTGTAGAAATTAGCCCCCAGTGAGAGAGAATGAAGCATTAAGAACCGATCAGGAATTTCGACCTGGTCAATTTGAAGGGGTACATATATACCTAAATCAGATACGTATATTTCACCGTTCGCATCGTAAGAAATAGTTTGCTTATTTGTGTGATGCGAGACAATAGAAGTCTCAAATTCGCCTCCGAACCGAGTTCCATGGGCCCCCAGCCGATAGCCCATGACGGGGAATGTCATAGTCGTCTTCACTTCGGGTGTATTTGCAGTCCATTGGGGTAATCCATTATCACCTTCAAAGATGCTTTCACTCTGGAAATTAATAATGCTGGTTGCGCTCGTGCCAGAAAAAATAGCTCGATAAATCTTCCATCTATCTATCTCTCCATTTCGAGGATCTGACTTTTGAATCTTTTGATAAGATTTTACTAATGACTCTGCAGCATATACGCCAAAAGACATGCCTATAAGCGTAGCTCCCGCCCATTTTGCTGTAGCTTTTTTTGGATTATCTCGTGAACCAATCTCATCACCCCCGAAACTTGTGCCTATCAAAAAAGAGTAGCCTCCAAAAAACGACATAGTAATAATTGTGCCAGTAATTAATTCTCGGAATACCGCCTGTTCGGTTTCGGATTTTTTTAAAAGAGTGTCAGGTTCACTCGCTTGAGATATATTTGACAAGGTGCTGGTCGAAAGAATTACGACGAGTATTATTCGAATTACCATAATGTAAACCTCCCTGGTTATCGGAATATCCATCCTGTCCCTATCAGAAATTGAAATGTTTCAAGGATGAACTTATCTTTTTCTCTTTGAAAGCCAGAGCTGCTAACATAAGAGAAGTAATGCCTTGAAAATCGAAATTCCATAAAAAGCAGCTTATTATTCGAAATTTTTAATTTAGCACCAATGGGGAGATGCAACGCCCATCCTAAGCTCGTGCTATTAAGAGGGTCACCATCTATCTGCAAAGCATGGCTTCCGGGCCCAGGATAATCGGATGTGGCTTTGTTCATTAATAATGATATTCCTATGCCAGCGTAAGGTAAAAACGTATTAAAGGGCATGTGGACATAAAAAATCCCTCCGAATCCCAACGAAAACATTTTTAAAAAATTATTCGGGATCGTGAGTTCACTGATTTTTACCGGAAAGTACACTCCTCCCTCAGGAATAATTGTAGAATCCGGAATAAATATGAAACCCTCATTGTCATAAGGAATAGTCTGAGGTGGTACATGATGACTTAATATTGAGATTTGGAAATCTCCCCCGTACCACCTCTTCCATGTACCAAACTTTAGTCCGAAACCTGGAAATGAATACTTGGATTTTGCTTCGGGGGCATAGCTCTGCCAAATGGGTTCAGGCGCATTTGGACCTGATCTGAAAATACTCTCCGCATGGAATTCTTTTATATTGCCGACATTAGGCCCAGCATACACAATCAGGTATCTCTCAGATTTGGTTGAACCTGCGTCCCATGCGGTGACGGATCTTTCAAGAGGAGGCAAATTGCGAAGTACACGAACGGCGCTGATTACTACTTGATCAAACTCTTTTACTGTAAACCCTCTTTCCATAGCTGAAGCTTCTACTTGACCAGTTTCTACATTAACAATACGAAGCGCAAAAAAACGTCTATCATCAATCATGCCCAAAGTTCCTAAGAATACTTTTTCTACGTTTAAAAGTTGACCTAGCTGGACGGCAAGTGCCTCCTGTGTCAACCCTAATTGTTGGAAAGTCTGTTCAGCGACAACATCTTTAAGCCGTTGTTTTTCTACCAATTTATAAACCCCGGTTTTTAACAATTTGTGTCGAACCAATTCCGTCATTACCGCGGCTTCATCTGCGGATACATTGCGGGGAAGAATATCCAAGACAGCAATTACCACGAGATCTTCATCCTGGAGAGTCTGTGAAATAAGCGTTCGTGGGATAGAAACGAACAGCGAGAGTAGTAAGCAATAATATGAAACTATTCTGATTACATTATTGTCCATGATTATTCTATTTCCATGTTTTCTTAAATAACTTAGACCAGCAATTTATTGTATTTCCAATATGATGTCCGAGATTGACTCTCACATATTTTAAAGCATTGCAGGAAAGTCTGGGATTCAAACCCAGCGGCTGTGATTTATGTAAGCCTTCGAGATTAATCTATTACCCCACCTCACGGTCTGTATATAAAATTAAATAATATTTCTAAGATATGAATAATATCTGCCAAGTCAAGATTTATTAGTGTGACCAATATGTGCCCACCTAAAGCTCACTAAAAGACACTAAACAACACGAATCAACACAAAACAACACTTGGGTAAATCCCCGTATTTAGGGGATAATAGGAGTACTATTAGTTCTATAATTGACTTTTACCTATTTCGAGGCATGGCGGGAGAGCCTGGGAATCGAACCCAGCGGATGTGAAACCCATAAGTCTTGTATTAACACTTCTTTAGGTGTTTAATGCTATCGATAATATGTATACTAAACGATAGTTTTAAGAAATTCTTACTTCAACAACACCATCTTCCTCGTCTGGACGAAATCGCCTGCTTGGAGACCGTAGAAGTAAATTTAAACATAAGAGTCGAACATACTAATCTATCATTAATTTAAGGGATGATTCCGCAATTATCGGTTTTAAATTTCAACTTCAATTGCGGCTGCTCCCGAAGCGGGTCCCATTTTGGTTCTAACCTTAAACTGTGTTTAGAAAGATTACTCGGAGTTGTCAGAAGCAGTTCAAATCATTCAATCGTCTTATTATATTCACCGACCTTCGCATAGATTCTCGCTAACCCTTTTTTAGCTTTTTAATCATGGGATTAAACATTCCACCGAGAAGAAAGGGCATATCGTGTCCGCTGAACTTAATCTTTATTTGCTTCATTTTGAGATTGTCCAACTCATCGACTCTATCCTTATATCCTTCTGTCATAATCTCCCACTCAGGCGACTTTGGTTCATACGGCTCTGGTGGAACTATGTTTTGCATTTTATACCATGTGATTATTGCATTAAGTTTGGTCTTTGCTTCTATAAATATAATTAGATTAGCTTCAAGTGAATATTTTTCATCATCTTCCCCTTTTTTTAATGAAGGATTTCTCCCTATTTCTTCAATTCTTGGTATCCAATAATCTATCAGCTCGTGAATAAGATGTGCGTAAATATTATACCAATATTCTGCGTCGGCTTCATCAATTGGATCAAATACAATGTCCTCGATTTCATCTTCTGCATAGAGAAATTCCTCGTATTCGTTGAAGAACGAAATCTCTTCAAATTTCATTATTGTCTTTCGACCTCATACGATTCAGCTATGCCATCTATAATTCTTTTTGTCACTTAGAGTATACCGACTTTTTTATAATATTTTATTTCATCAACGCCTAACATCAAAAAAATTAATAGCTACTCCGATCTGGAATGAGGGAATTAGAAAGCTGGTCGAATTCTCATTTACCGGCGCTGGTAGAAGTTGATGTCTGATGAAGGTAGCATCAGGGTTATTAAGATCAATTATTTGGTATTCCTTTTATTATATCCCTATATTCCTCTTCGGTAAACGCCCGTAGTGTCTCAGTAGAAACGTTTCCTTGTGATCCGATAGCGAGACGAATTTTTGCCGCAGTCTTATCGTCAGGTTCTTCAGTGATGCTAATAGCATCGTATGATCCCATTACGAGATAGAACGCTTTTATCTCTGCTCCCATAGAACTAAACAACTTCTTTGCCTTATCAAGACGTGCGGGACCGCCTCTTATATTTTCGGCTCCCTTTTGAGTAAACTTCATTAGTGTGATGTAAGTAGCCATTACAATACCTCCTACATTTTATTAGATATAGATTGTGTTATATAATATAGTAATTATCCTCACTTTAACAACACCATCTTCCTAGTCTGGACGAAATCGCCGGCTTGGAGGCGGTAGATTCAAACCTTGTTGTAAAAATAGAAAAAGTGTGAATATCTCTAAGCAAGATGCTATTCAAATACAGGTGAAATTTCAATGGTTGATAGATAATAATAAATAAATACAGCTGGAATTAGAATTAATATTGCAATAGTATTTCCTCGCTCAAATTTCTTTATTTTAACGTACATAACATCATCAAGATATACTAAAGTCTTTCTCACCCTCAGAGTATCACCAGGCTGTGCCGTATATTCTTTATTCATACTACCAGAAAATGCACGTTCTTCTGGCATATAATAACCCGAGTTACCTAAGAATTTTATTTCCCTACCATCCTTAGTTATTACTGATGCAATTTTTTTGCCATCGTAAATTAAAGTTTCTTCAGGTGGCACCTTTTGTGATGAATAACAGGATAAAGAGTAATTAGAGATCAGGATTATTAGAAGTGCGCTAATTATTTTCTTCATCTTCATAACTTCCTTTCTACTTCAACAACACCATCTTCCTTGTCTGGACGAAATCGCTTGCTTGGAGGCGGTAGAAATAGATGCCTGATGCAAAATCATAGGCGTTCCATGTAACTTCATGATGACCCGCTTGCTGCACCTCGTTGATCAGTTTGACTGCTTCCTGACCAAGAAGGTTATAGATTATCAAGCTTACTTCTCCTGAATTTTGAAGAGTGTATTCTAATGTCGTTGCCGGATTAAACGGATTTGGGTAGTTTTGTTCGAGAAAGTATCCTGCAGGAATGATATCATTCACAACAGATGCGATAATGTTCGAGAAATCAACATATGTGATTCCACTATTATACCAATCGGTTCCGTCCCAAAGCTGCGATATCCATTCAGTCAGAGTTTCATTCGAATCGTATGTATAAAGGAGCCAAAGAAAATTCTCCCAATCGGTTCCGTCCCAAAACTGCAATGTCCATTCAGTGAAAGTTCCATTCAAATGGTAGGTATAAAGATAAAGCGCCCCGTTCTCCCACTCGGTTGAAACCCAATTCTGTATTAGCAATTCAGTCTGAAACCCATTCAAATCATATGTAAATAGAAAAAGAGAACTATTCTGCCAATTGGAGAAATTCCAACTTTGAAATAGCCATTCTGTCAGATTTCCATTCGAATCATACATATAAAAGGTCTTCGAACCATTCACCCAATCGGTTCCATCCCATAACTGCCATAAAGATTCTGTTAGAATTCCTGATGAATCGTTAGTATAAAATTCTAGAGAATAATTAATCCAATCGGCTCCGTCCCAATCTTGCCATAGGATTTCAATCAGATATCCGTTAAAATCATAGCTATAAAGTTTCCATGAACTATCATTCCAATCGGCTCCGTCCCAATCTTGCCATAAAAATTCTGTCAAAATTCCGGATGAATCGTAAGTATGAAATGTTCTAAAATTATTAACCCAATCATCTCCGTCCCAATCTTGCCATAAAAATTCTGTCTCATTCTGGTTAGAATCATAGGTAGTAATTTCTCTATTATTAGGCTCGCTATTCCAGGCTTGTGTTGAGTCATCCCACAGGTGAGTGGTGTATGAGATAACCAATCCCGAATCCTCAGCTGTCATTTTTGTGAAGAATTCGAGGGGAATCAAATTATCAACTTTGATGTGCTCAATCTCCTTCAAATAATCTATATTTGGAATCGGAAGTTGTAATCTTTCTCGTATCGACACTGGCGGATATTGAAACATTAATTCGGTAGATTTGGGGTGAGCTTGATTGATATCATAAATATCCGTTTGAGAAAAGATTGGAGAGGTAATAAATAGGACAATAATCCAAATGAAATGTTTCTGCATCGTAAAATCCTTTCTAACAAGAATTAGTTGATGTATCAATAAGTTAAAGATTAATTAGCCGATATCAAGATTTTAATTAGTGTGACCAATATGTGCCCACACAAAGCTCACTAAAAGACACTAAACAACACGAATCAACACAAAACAACACTTGGGTAATTCCTTGATTTTAATGGATTAGAAGAGCATCTTTGGCTTTATGATTGGATTTAACTACTTTAGAGGCATAGTGGGAGAGTCTGGGAATCGAACCCAGCGGAGCTGAATTCTGTAAATCCTTAATTATCAAAATCTTATGAGTTCTATGATACTTAAAATGTGTATCTTTTACGATTGTTTTTGAGAGATGAGGATCTGAAGTGATATTCCCCCCTCCCTCATTTTTTTTCGATAAAAATTTTAGAATTTCCCCTGGGACTCCGGGTCCCTCATTTGGTGGTCATCATATATGGTACCATATCCTTGTGGGTGCTACCTTTCCTTTTATCTTCTACAATTATGAGTCTGTAGGGCGATACGTGTAACTTACTGACTGTCAGCAAGTTACAGGATGTAGCGAATTACAGTTTCCAGTTATTTCCAGTAAAAATGGACTACTAATTATTCATAAAGTGAATTCTATTTCAACAACACCATCTTCCTCGTCCGGACGAAATCGCTTGCTTGGAGGCGGTAGAAGTAGATTTAACTTCTAAAAATATATTTTTCCTTATTTGTGCCTTTTCAGGATTTATTGTGGTCGGTTAATTATCTTACGTCTGACGATGGACGCTGCAACTGTCGCTCCTGCTGCCTTCATAGCGACGAAATCACCCGCGATCATCGCCATTCCTGTCGTGTTATCATCAGCAATGAGTGTAGCGCCGGATGAGAATGTCGCGGCAATGCTTCCGGTGGTGTCGAGTGATGTGAACGTAATACTGCCTGAAACGTTCAAGAAAATCTCTAACAAGGAACCGAAATTGGTCACCGAATGCTTCCCAGATCCAAATGTACCTATAACCAAAAGGTTGGTATCCGAGAGTGATATTGCAGAGTCAACTTCTAATGACGAATAATCAAACAGAAAAATAGACAAAGTGTCATTACTTTCAACAGCCGAAATTATGATCGAGTCGGAAAACGCAATAACAGTAAATTCAAAAGTGTCAAATTCTGTGTTGAAACCGCTACTGGAGACGAGTACCACACCATCTTTAGATGGACCGGTGGGATCGTCGTCTTCATCACAAGAAACTATTAGAGATAGAAGTGAAACAATTGCAACGAACAAAATACCTCTGAAAAGCAGTTTTTTCGGAGAGAATATAAGATCCTCTTGATTAGTTTGTAGGATCGACTTCATAAATGCGTTCTCATTTAGAAATAATTCCTCACTTCAACAGCACAATCTTCCTCGTTTGGGCGAAATCGTTTATATGTAGATTTCATGGAATAAAAACTCGAGTAAATGGACCTTCAAAGTTTTCAATATCCTCACCGGGTGATAATCGCCAGTAAACGATTAGTTCATATTGTGTTCCAGAAACCAATGTTGTTGGTCCATCCACAACGTACACACTATCGGGTAGAATTCCATATTGAATGCTTGAGGGAATATTATTGCCACCTGAAAAAATCCTCCACATATCCTCAATTCGCGAACTATCCTTGTCTTGAACATATAATAATGCGGCTCTACACTCAGGCTCCCATGTAAATGTGGGAGTTGTGCCATCACTGACACTAAGAATAAGGTCAGAATTACACTCTGCTAAATTATTAGATCCGTTTGTGGAGCTATCTGAACAGGCATTAACCATTAATATAAAGGAGGTTAAGACTAATGAAAGTTTGATTGTAGGTTTTATTTTCATTTGTTTTCTATATTTACAACTCCTCTACTTCAACAACACAATCTTCCTCGTCTGGACGAAATCGCCTGCTTGGAGGCGGTAGAAGTAGATGCCCGATACGATTGTGGAAATGAAGGATTGCACTAAATTCTTTGATTTTTGAAGAATGATCCAGCGTTATGCTTCAATTTATCTGGAAATAAGATAATGAAGGGTCATGTTTAGTTGATAAGTCTCTTCATCTCCGATCGCAAAAAACGGATGGAAATAAACATTTCGATTTATTGGACCATAATATTCCGCGTAGAACCCGGCATCTGAGATTCCTATCCGTGTTGTAGATCCTCGCTGATTCGAAAATCCCAACCCCATTTTGAGAAATGGAGCAGGCGAAGAACCAGGATAATGATCCCCGATTCTTGTGTCTATAAAAAATCTGTCATAAGGTCCTAATCGGAGATGAGCCTGTGCCCCTCCGGAAAGGGATTCGCCGTCAGATGCGAGTTTTCCTGAGTGCACACCAAAACCAATTCCTAACCAGTGCAGATCCCAAAGTAGATATGGATTGATCCCTCTAATTTTTATTTCTCGATTAACATATGAGAGGTCTTCCTCCCCCTCAGCAACTTTGTCATTACCCACAAAGCCCCTGATACCATAGGTGAATCTCGAATATTTATCGTAGACATTTGTCCTGGAATAACCGAAGCCGGTAACCCTGTAATTCCTCGGAGGACCGCAAGTTTCAACATAACGACCCTGCATAACTCCTACTGAAAACTGATCTACATCACCTGTTAAAGAGTCGGGTAATACTTGAATTGAAACGAATGAAAATATCATAATATTTGCTGTTACAAAAGATGTTCTCGTCCTCGTAAACTTTAGAGAACTGGACAGTTGCGGAACAGAGGAGATCATAATCAATATATATATCGCAGCCATGAGAAGAACTAATACTATGTATTCCAAAGGTGAAAACCATGTTTTGGTCAGGCTTATAAAGACTATGATGAGAGTAAGTGAAGTAAATATTCCTATCCGGTTTACTTCTGTGCCTTCGATCCTCGAACTGTGTGAATTCAGAGCCGAATTACGTTCCCTAAGAATTATAATTAGTGATAACGGAATCAGGGCAGCGAGTATTCCAATATTCGCATTAGACAATCCGTAACTTTGATCTTCACCATATCTTGTAAACTCGATGACAAATCTCAGAACAGCATAAATTATCATGGAGAAATAACACGCGCTTCCGGGCGATTTTAACCATTCCCTGATCTTTTTCTGGCTGAGAATGATCACTAAACTGATAAGTATTTCATACACGGCGACAGGATGTATTGCTAAACTTGATGTAGCAGTAGAATCTATTAAATTCAGATTCAGTTGCGTATTATAAGCAAACGAACCTGATCCGTATTTAATTCCCCACGGAACTGTAGTAATTGTTCCGAAACAACATCCATCTATCAGGCATCCGATCTTGCCTATCGCATGAGCGATAAATACCGGCAATATAAAATTATCCATTATTGAGTATTTGAATCCAGCGATCCGCCTGGCGGTCGCAGCACCAATAATACCTCCGAGAACGCCACCCAAAAAACTCTTTTGATCTATTCCCTCGATGCCGGTGATAATTGAATATATGTTAAAGTTGTCAAACGTGATAAAAATTATCCGTGAGCCTATTATACCGCCTAAAAAGCAAGATGCTAAGACAAAGAGCCATGCGTTGCGATCATATCCTCTCCTCAAACCGGAAATTCCGGCTATCAGAACCGCTACCGCAAAAGCAATAAAATAGAACATGGAATAACTCGAGAAATATGTACTTAACTCTGGGAATAACATTTTATAAACCTGACATTTTTCATAAAGCCCCTTCAGTTAATCAACCACTTCACCTTAAGGCCCATCTCTTCAGATACAAATAAATACTAATCTGATATTATTTATAATTTATTACTAATTCGGCTTTTGTCAATATTTATTAGTGTGACTCCTGGTGTGCCCAACTAGAGAGAACAAATCGGAACGAATCGGAATGAATCGTAACAAAACGGAAATTGGGTAAATCCATTATACGAGGGTGTTTGAAGAGCTTCTTTGGCTCTATTATTGACTTTTACCTATTTCGAGGCCTAGCGGAAGAGTCTGGGAATCGAACCCAGCGGAACTGCAATTGGGGAATTAGGGTTATTTTCAGCCCAATTACCTCAGCGAAATAAATTCTAAGAGCCTAATTTCAAGCGTTTTGGGGGAGGTCGCTAGAAAAATGTCGTGGCTGTCCGGGGTCACCCGGACTGAGCCTGTGGTGGTATGCTGGAAGTGTTGGAAATAGAGAGTTTCAGGGGATTGCATAGAAAAGGGCTTTTCAATCTTTCTCCAGCGATCTATTTACTCTCTTATCCCCTTCTAATAACTGTTCCACATCACAGGTGAACCAAAGGGTTAGCTTTTCCGTTTAGCCCCCTTATAAGCGCGAATAGATCTCCCTTTCACTTCAACAGTACCATCTTCCTCGTCTGGACAAAATCACACTCTAAAACTGATGACTACGGGAACATCATTTCATTATACTGTTCTCTTAAAGACCTCATTTTATCCAGCAGAGGTTGTATCGTAGCAAGAGAGTCTCCATATTCGAATAAAACCTTCTTTAACGTATCAGTCGTTTGAATTTGAATCCATTCTGCTCCCCCATCTGCACAATCGGGACAACCGATTCTATCCTCATACGCCAAGAGAGCACTCATATCTATGAGTTCAACTAAAGTATTCCAATCTTCCGATGTGATTGAACCCTCTAAGCGTTTGTCCTGATAATTTTCATCACCCCAACTCCTGGCTTCGAATACGACTTTATTACCGGTAATTTGAATCTCTCGCCAACAATAACCACCACATTCTCCAAAAGAAGATCCACTATTAATGACTATGTCTGAATTAATCTCAGGAGTGTTAGGCTCTGTTGAGCAGCTACTTGCGATAAAGATTACTGAGATTGCTAAAAATGAAATTCTAACATACTTCATTTCAGCAACACAATCTTTTGGTATATGTTTTCATTGCACTTTCTAACCCGCAATATAGCCCTATGATATTGTTTTGTCAATTAAAGCACATATTGGCCTAAGTTAATTTCACCCCAATTATCTCAGCGGAAGAAACTCTAAACGCCTAATTTCTAAGGGTTTAGGTACTCGCTTGGAGACACCCCCCCGGAGAATGTTCGGGCTCACCCGGACTGAGCCTGAGGGGGCAAGCTGGAAGTATTGAGAATAATGGGTTTCAGGGGACTGGATGAATAATAGTCTTTCAACCTTCTTCCAACATCTAATCCACTCTCCTACACGCTTCTGAAGATTGTTTAACTTACTGTCCTAACCCCTTTGTTAGCTTTTTCGCTTGCTAACCTTAGGAAGGCTATTAACTCCCCCTCTATTTCAACAACGCCATCTTCCTCGTCTGGACAAAATCGCCTGCTTGGAGGCGGTAGATCTTGCATGGCTTTCATGTTAAACTGTCTAAGAAAAGTTTATATGCGTCAACACCCAGTGTAGGGAAGATGGTATAAGTTCTGGGTCGAGCTCATTAGTCTGCATGTCAATGAGGTCATGATTACTACCTCGTTTTTTCCCTGCGTGTATTATTCAAAGAAATCTGCATTTAATTGTGTATATTTAGACTGATCTTCAGGCAGTTCATCTTCAGAATATATGGCATCAACCGGACAAACCGGCACACACGCATCACAATCTATACATTCATCCGGGTCTATGTATAGCATTGTTACTTCTTCAAACTGAGCTTCTTCTTTAGTCGGATGAATGCAATCCACGGGACATACATCCACACATGCCGTGTCTTTAACATCAATACATGTTTCTGTTATTACAAATGTCATATTTTTATACTTTCGTTATACTTACAAAATACAACTCGGGAGAACTGGATTGCAAGTATCTCGATAGTATGGAATTGACAGACCAAAATCCACTAAATTCGAATTTTCATGCACTCCTTTTACAAGGGGTGCATGCGATTATTGAGATTATCACTCACATCGTAGAGCATTTTTCAACGTAATCCGTGGTTAGCATTTGATTCAAAGGGAGTGAATTTCCGTGGAGAAAATCTTCTATTTCAACAGTACCATCTTCCTCGTCTGGACAAAATCGCCTGCTTGGAGTCAGGAAAATTCAGTCTCATAAAAAAATATACTTATGTATCAGGGGGGCAAACATATCGCTTGTATTCTCGCGAAAAATCAGTTATTCTTGAATACGTATTAAATCAAACTACCGGGAGTGAAACTATGATACATAACCACCCAATTCTTTCTTTACTCGTTGTAATGCTTGCCGTGACTTTTCTGGTGAGTTGCACGACAGCGCCACCTCCGGATACTTCTGCTGAGGACATTCAAACTATCAATGCTCTCAGAAAGCAGTTCACAGATGCTTTCAACCAGGGCGATGCAGCAGCTGTTGCCGCACTTTACACAGAAGAGGCAAAACGTCTTCCGCCAAACCGTCCAATGGTTGTAGGTAGGGAGAGTATACAAGCTTTTGTCCAAACAACCCTCGATGCAGGTGCAGGTGATTTGCAAACCACAGTGATAGAGCTTTCTGTGCATGGAAACATGGCGCACGACGTCGGCGAGTATACGCTCACCATACAGCCCGATGAGGGTGAGGCTATCAGCGATAGCGGCAAATACGTAGTAATATTGAAGCGTGAAAACGGCACCTGGAAGCTGGATGTGGACATTTGGAACAGCAGCCTACCTCTTCCTACCCCTGAAGAAGAAGAGGAAGATGCAGTAGAAGAATAACTTCAGGTGTGATTATAGGCAGTTTTCAGCCTAATTATCTCAGCGATAGAAACTCTAAACGCCTAATTTCTAAAGGCTTAGGAGCAGTTTTACTCCTGCCCCCCCGGACAATGTTCGGGCTCACCGGGACTGAGCCTGTGGAGGCGGACTGGAAGTGCTGTGGATAGTGGGTTTCTAGGGATTGGGAGTGAGTCGGTCTTTTGAGAAACCTTAAACATCCAATTCCCTCTCTTACAACCTTCTAAAGAATGTTAAACCCTCTTTCCTAACCCCTTTGTTATCTTTTTCGTTTGCTAACCTTAGGAGGGCTATTAGCTGTCCTTCTAATCCAACAAGACTATCTTCCCCGTCTGGACGAAATCGCCTACTTGGAGTGTAGGTCTTCAAAACTTTCAGGACAGGCCGTTGTATTAAATTAAGATGCACTTTTTTGTATTTCCATCTGTTTTCTTTTTATTGATCTTCTCTTACTCATTGTTCTTACTTTTGTTTTCATTCGTATAGCTAAGATCTTTTGATCTTTACCTATGTCTCAGTAAACTCGGATGCATTAATCGAGGCGTTTTTCAGACGTTTTATTTATGTTATTTTTTACCGTACCAAAAATGACTATAAATCCGAGTACATCTATTAACGACGCTCTACCCATTTTCACTTTTACCTTCAATCAGAATCTTGTAATAGTTTAATTGTATATATTCCTTATATTCCTTCCCTTGGGATAGGTGCAACTGTTGTGCCATGATCATCTGATAGTATAAATGATGTGACACAGGTCAAGTCAGGAATTTACCAAATTGCCATAATTTATTGATTTCATTAGGGTAACAAAAATTAGTTGTTTAGATATCCTGACCCGCTCTTTTTGTGAATGCTTCCGAATCATAATAGAAATACGGGGCATATAAGCCATCAGGTTGATATGCCCCTAAGCCCGACCAGAAAACTGTACATAGTGATCATGTCCGATATCGAGGTCATTGTGATACAGGATACAAATGGTAATTTAGAAGGTAATATATAATTGGCGTAATGGAAGAAAGCGCCTGAATAAGCGGGACAGGGGCAAGGAAGTACCAGACCCCAATAGCTATACTGCTTGCCAGGTTATGGATTAAACCTTAATTTTGCTCAATTCCCATAAGCTAATGAATTTAGACGCATTGAATATTTGTCTCAAAGACGGCAGTTTATATAACAGACATTATTTCAACAACACAATCTTCCTCTTCTGGACGAAATAGCCTAAGATAATTCTATAATTGATCCTCAATGGACTTCTTTTTTTTCTCATCGCTAAGATATTTTAATTTTTTGCTAGAATAAGAAATTAATAGTTTGATTTTATAATTGTCTCCACTGAGTGTGAGGTAAATTTCAGTATCATCGGTCTCCCACATTACTAGGTAGGCCAGTTGACCAACACTTACAGCTAATCCCCATTTTGAATGTTTATCCCGGAATAGGTCGTCAAGCCATAAAGTTTCATCACGCTTGGGAACTCCATATTTCTGAATAAGGTTTTTCTTTAGGAATTCGAATTCATTTAGATGATCATTTTTATTAGTGTGCTCTGCACTTGACATGTACCTCGCATTAGTTAGCTTGTCTTGGATAAAATGATAAGCGATCCACATCGGTACTCCAGAAATATTATCTGAAAAGACTTTCTGATCTTCAGTACTAGCACCTTCAATATATTCTGATGTTTCATTGTTTATTATGATATTTGGAGATTCTCCCCAAGTTGCGTTTCTGAAATGTTTGTCAGATTGATTACTAACGCTTGTTGCATCATCAATCTGTGCCAATAAATATAACGGTTGTAAAAGTATATATAGCAAAGACAATAGGTAATTTATATTTCTCATTATTTTTCTCCTCATTAAAGAGTTCAATACTGTCAAGTCGAGAAGAGTAACTCTTTCTCTCTCTGTTTTTACATGCACGGAGTTTTAGTATATGATTCTTGGCGCCACTTAGTATCACAATTCGAAGGCAAAATATCTTGTGTTGACATCATAACCCTGTATGAGAAACCATCTTTATAACAATCATAAGTGAAATTTATATATGTCGCAGATCCCACAGATGTCATCGACCAACTATCAGGGTCTCCCCACGAATCTAAATATGATTTATGCATAGGTCTACTTCGCTTACCGTCTTTACAGGCATACTTAGAAATCGGTTTTTTTATCACTACTTTAGCAACAGTAGATTTTTGGTTAGATATTGACTTCTTGCCCTTGTCATCCACTCCTGTGATTGTTGATAAAATCCATAAGACTGCTGAAATCGAAAGTAGTATAAATAATCCCTGCTTCCCCTTTTTAGAATCATGATTCGGCTTGATCTTCTTGTTAGATTCATTCTTCTTTTCAGCTTCGATTCTCGCCTTCTCCTCTTCATATATTCGTTTTCTATCTTCGGGTGTTAATTCCATTTCTTATCATACCTATTTCAACAAAACCATTTTCTACTTTTGGACGATATTTTATTTATTGGATATAATATTAACGATTCATTAATTTAAAATCAATTATATCTCGAGTATAAGAAATAGCGTGACTCCCATCGTGCCCAACTAAAGATAACAAAACAACGCTTGGGTAAAATCCTGATTTTAGGGGATTATAAGGGATGTTATGGCTCTATTCTTTGTTTAGACCATGTTTAAGGTAAAGCGGGAGAGTCTGGGAATCGAACCCAGCGGAGTTGGTAGGAGGCATTTTCAGTCTAATTATCTTAGTGCAAGAAACTCTAAACGCCTAATTTCTAGAGGCTTAGGAGCAGTTTTACTCCTGCCCCCCCGGACAATGTTCGGGCTCACCCGGACTGAGCCTGTGGTGGCAGCCTGAAAGTGTTGTGAATAGTGAGTTTCAGGGGATTTGATTTACCGGGGTCTTTCGTTCATCCTTTAAACTTCAATTCAGTCTCCTATCCCCTTCTAAAAACTGTTTCACTTCAAGGGTGAACCAAAGGGTTAGCTTTTTCGCTGGATAACCTTAAAACGGCTAACAACTCTCCCTTCACTTCAGCAGCACCATCTTCCTCGTCTGGACGAAATCGCCTGCTTGGAGGCATAACGGGAATGTATATTCTATCATTTACCCGAGTTACTTTTATTCTTTATGATTAGACCGATACCTATAATCAAGAATACGAACCAAACTGAATAGGTTGGAAACCATACTGACCACCAATTTTCACCACCAACCCCCAGCACGTAATAATTGAAAAGGTTGAGAACAAAAGATATTGAGAGCCCAATTAAACCCATTCTAATAAAAGAAGATTTTTTATTCATCTGGACAAATTCATCCGCATCATAATTAAAGTTATCAATTTCTAAATATAAAATCAACTAATGGAAAGAAATTAGTGTGACCAATATGTGCCCACACCAAGCTCACTAATAGACATCAAACTACACGAATCTACACAAAACAACACTTGGATAAAACCCTGTATTTAGGAGATTTTAAGAGTGTTTATGGCGCTATTATTGGTTTTCACTAACTTTAAGGCATAGCTGGAGAGTCTGGGAATCGAACCCAGCGGAGCTGTCGAAGCTATTTTCAGATGAATTATCTCACTGGTAGAAACTCTAAATGCCTAATTTCTAAGGGCTTAGGAGCAGTTTTACTCCTGCCCCCCCGGACAATGTTCGGGCTCACCCGGACTGAGCCTGTGGTGGCAGCCTGTAAGTGTTGGGAATATTGAGTTTCATGGGAATGACGAATAACTGGGTCGCCGTTTCTTCTCCAAGGATCTATGGAACTCTCCTATCCCCTTCTTATGATTGTGATGCCTTAAAGGTGAACCGAAGGGTTAGCTTTTTCGCTGGATAACCTTAGGAAGGCTATTAACTCCCCTCTTATTTCATCAACACCATCTTCCTCGTCTGGACGAATTCGTCTGCTAGGAGTCGGTAGAGTTAATTTTCTAAAGCAATTCTGTCTATTATTTAGAGTCCACTATATTTAGATTTTTTTGTCGGATATCAATTACAATCCCAATTCCGGTCACAAAAAAGCCTATTGCAGAGATCGCCCAAGCAAGCCATGGGTACGATGAACCTGTTGCCCATTGCTTCAATTCTTCAAATGTAAGAATAGATTGTGAATATATGTCATTTGCAGCAAAGTACTTCAATGGACCGACGGGAGTAAAATAACCACCGCTAGACATTGAACTGCCGACGCCCAGTCGTACTATAATATTCTCATTAAAATTATTAGTCGGTGGAAACGAGGAATACAAATCTAAAAATCCAGCCGTCGAAGACGGAACACTTCCCTTCGTCAGGATCAGATTAACAATTTCCATTCTTTCAGGATGTTCGAACCATGCTAAAAGGTTGCCCAATCCAGCAAGAAGACCAATAAAAATTGTTGAGAGCCCAATCATTTTAATTTTGTTAGTCGAAATAATCATAAACTAGGTTCATTAAACAATTTTTCTTTTGATAATTTCTGCATCTCTGATTGTAATCTAACCTGTTGCCCACAATAATTCAATTAAGTGGTTATTATACTTTTGCTATTTTTTGACTTTATTAGCTCTATTATTGACTTTAACCTGTTTTAAGGCATAGCCGGAAAGTCTGGGAATCGAACCCAGCGGAGCTGATTTAACTATTTTCAGCCTGATTACCTCAACGTAAGAAACTCTAAACGCCTAATTTCTAAAGGTTTAGGTGATCGTTTGTATATGCCCCCCCGGACAAAGTTCGGGCTCGACCGGACTGAGCCTGTGGTGGCAGCCTGAAAGTGTTGAGAATAAAAGATTTCAAAGAATCCTTTTATTTTTCATTCTACAAAATCAGGAAATGGCCACTTTTGACCCATTTTTCACAATTGCAAAAACTTTACAAGCCTAAATTCGAGAGTTTCGTAAGGGCGTTTGGTAACCCGCTTGTTGCGAGCCTGCACGGTCACCAGGAGTGAGTAATAGGCGGGTATCTGGAAATGTTGGAGTGAAGTACCGGAAGAATATAACTTCAAGTTAGTGCTGATAATATTAGCTACCAATCTGAATCAGCTAAACCGTTTTTCTTGATTAGCTCTAATCTTTCTTTTTCATGGCTTTTCCATTTATCATAAAGAACATCAGGTGAATATTTAATGTAGTTAAATCCATTTGGGATTATTATTCCAAGTGAAAGAACAGTAAAGATTATAAGATACCAAAATCCCCCATTATCGTATATGAGAAGTAAGTTTCCTGCAATCAAAAGCAGATAAATTGCCCACGTCAAGTAATTGTTGAACGGCCAAATCCATCCTATTCCATAGTGCGTTTTTCTTGTAAAATACTTCAATTCGGGAATATGTCTTTCGATGTGGTACCTAATATAAGTGCCAGTCTTATTTGATAATATTTTTCTAGTGATTGATTCAACATATAGTCCTAAAAAGACCATCAGCGGAAGTATATACAGTATTAACTTCTTAGAGTTACTTTCCATTGCATAACCTAGAATCGACAATCCTGCGGTTAGTGCTATAATAGCGATAAATTCCCTTCCTTTTTTCTGATTCTCCATCTCAATACATATCACACGATATTCTTCTAAAAGAATTTCTTGATTCATATCATTTTTCATAATTTTCTCCGATTAATATTCTGTAAGAGGAATTATAGATTAAAAGATTCGAAACTTATCTTTCATCCGTCCAAGTTACTAAACTGTTTTCACCTATTTACTTTTAATTTAAATATACTTCATCTAAATTAGCAAATTTTGTGATTAAATTTCCCCAGAGCATTATCTTGGAAATGATTTCAGTGCAAGAAACTCGAAGTACTTAATAGTAATAGAGGGCAATCTGATAGTGTCCTGATTGTGTATTTTGGGAGGATTGGTAAATATTGGCTTTTCGCTCATTCCTTTGCATCTAATTCACTCCCCTAAACACTTCTGATAACTGTTCAAACTGCTGTCCTAACCCCCTTTGTTAGCTTTTTCGCTTTCCAGTCTTAAGAGGGCTGCTACATCCCCTTCTATTTCAACAACAACACCATCTTCCTCGTTTGGACGAAATCGGCTAAAACGTTTCGCTAATTGTACATACACTTTGATAATGGTTTTAATTTCACAACAGTGTACTGCCCAATTGTTAGGGAACCTCTGTCTTCTGGCTTTTGTTAGCTGTCAATCGATTGGCGGTTGCGATCATTACCCTTATAAATTCGTTTGCCCAGAATAAGAAGCTTTTTAGGATCTTCGCAACCTGCCAATTCGTCTACACTGTGAATACCGAAGGTAACACTCATTCGCGTACTGTCGCTGTAGTTTAAACCAACAGTATGAAAGACCAGACTATCGAACAGAAGGATTCCACCTTTTGGCATTGGAACATCCACGGCCTGAGCTAGCAAGTCATCGAATACGTGATGCTCGTCCATCCACGTTCCTCCATTGTTGGGAGTACCAACAAATGGAAGGAAATGTGACCTTGGGATCAGCTTGGTGCATCCATTGTCAATCGTTGCGTTCTCAAGATAAATCACGGCGGTTATTATTGGTCGTGACCATTGCAGTACGTCACGATGAAGCCGAACGGGATTTTGACCGCGGCGGTTGATGGTCGCGTGATTATGCCTATTCAGCGTTAATTCGATGTTAGGCCCAAGAAGCGATTCAAGAGGTCGCAACAAATGCGCAGAAGTACAGACATCCAGGAAAACCTGATCGCGTTCAATAATGTTGTCCAAATAAGTGATATCACCGGATTCGTTTGCGCGAAATGGCTCGATTCGATTCTCGATATGATCAAGTACTACGGCCCGCATCTTTTCAACTTGGGCTTCGGGAACAATGGTCCCCACCTGTAAGTATCCCACATCACGGAAAAACCTGATTTGTGCGTTCGACAATCTCATCGTTGTATCCTCCTTATTTTAGAGCTGATCTAACCTGGGAAAAACCCGGATATGCGCTGTAGATTCAAGAGCGCCTCTTCCAGTCTTTCGGGCTCACCAAGGTCGAGAAGAAAACGATTCCCATTATTATACGCCCACAACAATCGCTTTGACGCCAAGTACGGCAATAAGCCTTGCTCCATCTTTCCCGTTCGGTGCTCAGGCTTCCAATTGTTTTTGATTTCAGTTCGATCAAAAACATAGACGCCACTATTTGATAGTCTAGCCGATGAAGGCGCAACTATAACTTGCTCTCCCCGGTCCTGAGCGGCCTCGTGCATATCGTTCACCCAACCATCCAAAGAAACCTCAATAGCACCCGGATGGGGTTGATTATTTCGTGTGCTTCCAACAAGCGTTGCGACGGCACCCGATCGAATATGAGCGTTGATAAGATTCGGTAAATTCAAATCAACGATTGTGTCACCATTTATGCAGAGCAACAACGGCGTGTGCAGATCTGGCAGCGCATTCCACAGGGCGCCGGCGTTTTCGACTTCACCGTTATCGATGGTGTACTTCACTGTCAAGCCATACCGGTGTCCGTCCCCAACGGAGTTGGCTATTATGATAGTAGGTGGCGAAATACAGAGAAACACGAACCGCACACCCATGCGGAAAAGCAATTTTAGAAGGCCATCGAGGTATGGCTGTTCATTGAGCTTTATCAGGGCCTTTGGAGCTCCGCGCAATATCGGCCTCAACCGTGTCGCCTTTCCGCCGCAAAAGATGACGGCGGTGCATATGTATTCTAGTGACATAGATTTCATAGTTATTATGCACTGCCAGATATCAACTATTTTTACAAAATTATTATTTAACGCGTTTTATTGATATTTTCCCAATTTCGGAATGTAATATAACCACTCGCCAGTTATATTTCAATATAGAGTGTGACTCATAGCGTGCCCACACAAAACTCACTTAAAGGCATTAAACAACACAAATCGACACAAAACAACAATTGGCGAAATCCCCGAATTTAAGGGATTATAAGATCTATTATGGCTCTATAATTGTCTTTTACCTATTTCGAGGCGTAGCGGGAAAGTCTGGGAATCGAACCCAGCGGAACTGGATTAACTATTTTCGGTGGTATTATCTCAGCGGAAGAAACTCTAAACGCCTAATTTCTAAAGGTTTAGGAGCAGTTTTACTCCTGCCCCCCCGTAGAATGTTCGGGCTCCTCTGGACTGAGCCGTAGGGGGTAGGCTGGAAGTGTTGGGAATAGTGAGTTTCGCGTCATTTGATTTACTGTGGCGTTTCGAGAAACCTTAAACATTCAAGACATTCTCCCATACCGTTCTAAAGATTGTTCAGCCAGCTATTCTAACCCCTTTGTTAGCTTTTCCGCTTGCTTGCCCTGTGAAGGCTTTTACCTCCCTTATTATTTTAAGAATACAATCTTCTAAAGTGTAGGTGAAATCTCCTGCTTGATACCGCTTAGTGGCGGATAGATTTAGCATCCATTGCACCTGCTTGTTCCGTACCGCCTGGTCCGGTAGGAATCTCCAACAATCGAAGTGCCATTGCTCGCTCTATGAACGTGGAAGTTAAACGCTCCAGAAATACTAAACACTTCATATTTAGCTCCGTTACCTGACGCTTTGCGTCATCAGATAAGCGCATGTCGCTCTTTGCGGCCATTACTTTGCGATGCGCTATCACAAACTTGTAGTGTAGGCTGTTCGGTTTGTCGCCGGAGTTATTGTCTTTATAATCGAGAAAATCACTTGCCTGATCTTCTCCCGCGAGAAGGCGAATTTTGTTTCTATTCCGCCAATAAAGTGCGTTCCAATCTTCTACCGCAACAAAATAAGCTGCCTCGCATTGCGCGATTCTCTTGGCGTTCTGATCTTCAATAGCCCACCACAGCCGTTTTAGAAGAAAAAATCGTCGCCCGATCTGCTCCGAAACTTCGTCAAGGAAGCTCGTACCCTCTTCATATCTTGCTTGATAAAGCGAATGTCTCGTTTCTTCTGCCCAAGATCGTCTCTTGAGGACATATCCCAAAACACCTCCTAAAACACCTGTGAGGAGGAATCCAACAATCAAGAAAACCGTCTTTTCAATCATTTTGTCCCTCGTGTCTGTGCCGCCGAACAGTGTCTATCATATTCCGTATAACATAATCCCTGAACGTAGATGGAAAGTCGCTCATTCTAATCCTCCTCGAAATGTAAAGTGTAAATTACAATACCTATTTTACTATCAAAATTAAGGATTTATATTTTTTAATCTACTCTCAATAATCGCTATATATGTTATAAATCCTACAATACCTTTTTCGGGAGATGGAGACATAATTAAATCTTCAGCAATATCACCACAAAGACGGTCGAGCCCATCTATTACTAGTTGTCTATCATCCTCATCCTCAATACTTGAAGAATATTTTAACCATAATTTGAATAGGGTGCTTGATTTCGATGCGCTTTTAACACCTTTAATCAGAAAGCGATTATCAAGCGTTTTAGTATAATTCTTATAGTGGTCAATTGTAGTTGTGGCTTCCTCAAGCGCTTCCATTTTGAGATTTGAAAGTTCTATGGATTGAGCATTTACCAATACAACGAGCAATTGGAGTGATAACAAGATTAGGAGAATATTCTTCATTTTCTCATACCTCTCTTTTAATGTCATTCATTTTAGTGGACGCACTTTATTGAATTATTTCCTAGTTCTGATAATTAATATAATGAATTACGAATAATAATTCATTATCATTTAAGTAGTTTTATCAAATTACTTATCTCAAAATTATTTCTTCTATCATTGACGTTTATCACATCTTAGGCATAGCGGGAGAGTCTGGGAATCGAACTCAGCGGAGCTGCAAGTTTGGATATAAGGTTATTTTCGGCCTAATTATCTCAGTGGAAGAAACTCTGAGAACCGCATATTTAGTATTTCATAAGGGCGTTTAGTAACCCGCCGGTTGTGCCGCTCTCGGGTCACCGGAGCTGAGTAATAGGCGGTAGTTGAAAGTGTTGGTAATAGTGAGTTTCAGGGGATGACGAAAAACTGGTTCGTAGTTTCTTCTCCAAAATTCTATGGCACTCCCCTATCCCGCTCTGAGAAATGTTCTACCCTCAATCCTAACCACTTTGTTAGCTTTTTCGCCTGTTAACCTTAGAGCGCCTTCTTGCTCCCCTTCTATTTACTATTAGGACAAATGTCCGCCCACTTTTTCTTTCTAAGTTTAATGTTTTCAATAATCATTATCCATCTGTTAATTTTCGGCTCCGGGGTTTTTCACTTTTCCGGGGATATCAACAAGCATCTCAGGATGAAAGTTCTTAACAAGTCTAAGGTATTGACGAACCGTATGCATACTTCGACCGAGGATCTCACAGATGCTCTCTGCGCCGTGATGATTTCTTGTAAGCTGCAGCACTTGATCGTACGCTTTTATGTAGCGGTCTACGCTCTCCTGATTGTGCCCCGTCTTTAAAACTATATCCGACGGCGATACTCCTTGCTCGTAAAGGGAGATGATGATCCCCTTGTGGGTGGGGTTGCTCCCCTGATCCAGTACATACCCCTTCATCGGCAATATCTCACCCGTCTCTTCATGATATGCCTTGAGATACTTCCCTATAGTCGATAAACTTCGGTTCATCAGAACGCTCACCTCAGCTCCGGAAAGCAGCCCGCCCTGCTCCTTAGCGCTCTTGATAAGACGGACCATTGTCTTTATGTCACGCTGTTTGTTCTTACGGTAATTACCGTTACGGCTCTTATCTTTATACGCCATTCGAGATTCAATGTCGTTTCGTATAATCAGCGGTAATATCACCTGCTTAACATTATAGTCTTCTGTCTTCTTACCGTAACTCACCCGCTGACCGTCATCTGCCGTCGTATACCATACGACGTCGCCGAACTTCATGCGGCTCTTCATAGGAAAATACTCCCCAACCATATCTTCTATATCATCAGCCAGCATCAGTATGATCCTGCGACTCCTCAAGATGCCGTATTCATCCTCCAAGTGCCGCACTAACGCCGTCTTGAAATCACGCTTCGGGATCGATTCATATCTGTCCTTCAGTGCCGGAGAAGTACTCATATCAGTCTCCACACCATACATGAATGACTTTTTTTAAAATCAACAACCTGACTGCGACGAAGCCACAGCAACTGCTCCTTCATACTCTCCAATCTCCGCTGCTTCATCTCATCACGTTTGGCTGCCTTAATTATATCCAGGTACTCCTTCACCAAACGAGGACTCTTACCCGTGTAAAAACTGATCTGGCGAACATCTCCTACGCCATGAACCACGTTCATCAATATCCTGCTGAAGTCGTTGAGATACTTCTTGATCGCATCTATAGTATGACCCGTTATGCGCCTTATCTCGCTGTAAGTCTTCCACTCCAAGTATAAGTTCACTATCCACACCTTATGGCTCAGACCGCGTCCTATATCTTGCATACGACCACGCAAAACAACACGATAACCCTTATCCACCAACGCCTTTATATCTCGGCGCACCTGCCTGATAGACAGACCCAATAACCTCGATAAATCCTCCTGTGTCAACAAGCCGTCCTGCTCGTATGCCTCCTCAGTCATTCGGAGTATTTGAACCCGACGAAGTTCAGCGCTTGAACCGCGTAAATTCTTATCCGCAGACGACTCTCTCGTCAATATAACTTCTACCTTTCGCAAATCCTCCATCCGCTTCCCGCTACGCTCGTCCTTATGCACGGCTATTTGTCTGACCTCTCCTTCACTTAATGGTCGAAGACCAAAGTATAGATCGTTCATTAAATCTAATACTCCGGAGCATTCACGAGGAGAAAAGTTAAACTCCGTTGACAGCGCATGATGAAACAGACCATCACGCGTCTTGATATCTAATCTCCGGCTACTCTTATCGAGCTGTTCGGCATACGATAACGACATAGGAATGTCCTCCCACTTTTACAGTTATAAAGTCCCTTCTATCTCCAAGTAAATTAACAACTTGAGCAAATAAAAGAAACTCTAAGTGAGAGGTCTTGTCCTTATTTCAACAACACCATCTTCCTTGTCTGGACAAAATCTCCTGCTTGCAGACGGAAGAAATAGATACCTGAGGAATAGTTTGATGCATTCCATGTGACCTGATGATATCCAGCCTTTTTTATTACCTCAGGAGTAGCATCTTTTTCACATCGACATACATATGAGCTTTGCCGTCTTTTTTGTGCCGTGCTTCCAATCTGTAGAAGTATAGTCCTGATGCGGCTTGACGTCCGGTTTCAGTAAGTCCGTTCCATTCGACAGTATATATGCCGGAGCGTTTATTGGCATCGACAAGTGTCTTTACTTTCTGCCCGAGCAAATTGTATATGCTTACTCTGACTCTGGAATCCTGTGAGAGAGTAAAGTCTATCGATGTGGAAGGATTGAACGGATTAGGATAGTTCTGCCCGAGAGAAAATTCTTTCGGCAGCGTGGACACGATTTCGTCGTCAACTGAAACCAATCCGGGTATGCCGAACCATGTAAGCACCCTGAACATGAGAGATACCCGAGCAATATTACTGCTGAGAGATTCAAAACCGAATCCGGTGAGGAATATTTTGAATAAGCTGCTGTCCACGGTAACACCAGCTACATCAGTTCCTGCAATACCGTATTTGATTGCTTCTAAAGCGTTGGTACCTATAATTAAAATATCAGGAGACGACTGATTGTCAGCTCCTTCACCACCCCTTATTCTTACCAGATTTAATCCGGAAGTGACCTGGTTCCCTGCCACTCCTTCCAGTCGGAGATCGCTTGAATTTCCGCCGTGACTCACCTGCAAATAGTTTGTCAATAACGGACTGGTCGGCGACAAACTTTCGATTATATTCTGCCCTGTAATAAACAGATTACCTCTACCGTCGAGAAAGGCCATCAGGCTGTCCTCCTCTTCCTTACTGATAGTACCGACGTCCGCATCTCCGGTAAACCATACTATTATGGGATACCCTAATTGGTTTGTCGAATGAGCGGGTGCTGCGCCCTTGTCCAGGCTTCTCCATTCGTGATAAGTCACTTCCAGCGAATCAAATACTCTTGTGTAGAACTCAGGATAATTCCCGGATGGGTCGTCATTCACCAGCAGCACATCCGCTGTCGGAACCCCGATGTTAACTGTCGTGGTTATTCCATCTTCCACAATTATTTCGCCGATTTCAGTGTTTACGTTTGGAAAATCAGGATAGACTGTAATTCCTTCATAACTGATTACACCCGGATGCGTAACATATAAATCAGCGAAGGAGTATCCACCGGAGCCGTCCGTCCTTACTTCAATATCGAAAGCTCCTATGATTTCACTGAATACGTGGAGTACCACCAACGCTTCAATAGAAGCTCCTGAGTTAGAATTGGTGATTGTTCCGGCAACGGAGCCTGTGGGCAATTTTGTGAGGCTGATGTTCATAGAAATTGTGCTGTTAAAGGTAACAGGAACGACTGAAGTATCCGGGAAATACGGATACGCACCAATAACTTGTGTGAATGAACCATCCGGTTCTCCAACACTGTCTGCCAAGGTTCGCCATGTATAGTAGCCGCCGGCGGCGACAGTCTGGTTCACTCCTGTCGCAAGATTTATCGCGGCTATATTTTCAATAGGTTGATTAGTGGAGGCATCCGCTACTATACCCTTCACAACAGCAACGTCTAATACCGTATCAAGGTTTGTAGACATTGTACTTCTTCCGTCTGTCGCAGCGACCCAATAATCTTTCCACGCAGCAACGAAGCGTTTTGCTTTATCAAGTTCCGCATCAGATGGAAGAGTTCCCTGCTGTACTAATAGGATAAACGCTTGTTGAAAATCCTTTTGTGAAGAGTCTCTTGCCGGAATCCTGAGTCCTTCTGCAGCAATTACATCTTCAATAGTTACGTTTACACGAGTTCCGGTTGCTCGAGCTCCGGGATTTTCCGTGCCGTGAGCTCTGGCAGCAAGCGTATTGTTTGACGCACTGGAGATATAATAGAACGGAGGTACCTCTTCAGGCGCCCTTAACCCCATTGCGTATTGATCCAAATTTGAGAAGTAATCGATAAGGGATTTATTTTCAAAGGTGTTAGGAGCAATTTCTACCCAATTATTTCCGCCATCCATAGTTGATGTCAGTTCAAACTTAAGGAATGTGCTCCAGTGAGCGAGAGAACGACCGAGTATTAGATCGCTAACCCCGCTGCCCGGGTCAAATCTCAAGAAAGAAAGCCAACGATGACCCGCTTCTTGCCCCATAAATGTAAGAAAACTATTTCCATCGAAACTCCGACGCCAAAATGGATCATCAAACCAGACGTTAAGCTCATTCATGTTGAGGTAACTTTGTAGCCTGCCTGCAGAGCCATAAGATGCGGAAAAGTCAAAAGTACCTATGTTTATTCCCTGTACTGAATTACTGATTCCAGAACTGAAAGCAATAAATCCAGATACAGCGATGTTAGATGTGAAATTGGTTAATAGTACCACCTGGTCAAATATATCATCATGGGTTTCGTAAAATTTATTAAAGATTGCGATTGCATCAACCACCGGGAATGGATCTTCTGGATAGAGAAGCGTACCGTCGTCAACCATGACGGCTACATCGCCCTCATCGAAGTCAGCTGAAACTGCGGGAGTTAGTTGTAGGTCAGATATGCGTTTCAGATTTTCTGCGTGGATCAGTTTTGCTTGTGAATGAAGAGAATGGTCCGCTCGTGTTCCGCAAACGAATTTATTAAAATCGTGAGGATGACTCGTTATGTTGCTTGGATCCTCTTTAGCATAGATGAAAGAACTGTCGGAATATAGGAGAGCTATCAAAATTACTGAGCTTATGGCTATCAATTTTGATGATGTCCCAATTCTTTTCATATCGGCCTCCGATGTTCGGATGTTTCCCCTCACTTCACAGCCCATTTAGATAAATAGATTTCTAAATTGGTATTATTTACAAGATATGAATAATATCTGTGATTTCAATATTTTAATTAGTGTGCCCATACTGTGCTCACACAAAGCTCACAAAAAGACACTAATCAACACAAAACAGCAATTGGGTAATTTCCCGTTTTAGTGGGTTAGAAGAACGTTTATGGCTCTATAATTGACTTTTACCTAAGTTGAGGCATTACAGCAAAGTCTGGGAATCGAACCCAGCGGTTTTGACGTTAAATTAAATCCAAAGATCGATATGCAACGACCGTAACAATTAATTTTTTAGTAACTTTGACAAATTACTTTAAGATTTAAGGCAAGATAATATTTTCCTAAAAACGGCCGTTTTCGGGACATTCCCCTAAACGTCCCAAAATCAAAGTCCTAAGATTATTGCATTTAACGAGTTTTGGTACTGCGAAATTGTGTGTTATAACCTACGTTTATGAGGCAGTGCAAATTTTCTTTTGGTCTAGATTCCGTATGATTTTGAATGCTAAAATGTAAAGAGAAAATTAATCTTCATCAGTTTACAATTGGCATTATTTCATTACCAATCAATTCAATAGCTTGTATAAGCTTTGTATGTGATAATCCAGCATTATCCATCTGAAATGTAAATCTCGATATACCACCGAGAGCGTCACTATGACGAAGGATTTTTTCGGCTACTTCTTCTGGATCTCCAATCACCAGAGCACCTAATGGGCCGACCTGTGCATCGAAATGAGCACGAGTAACCGGCGGCCATCCTCGCTCTTTTCCAATTCTGGTAAATGTTTCAGCATATCCCGGATAATAGTCCTCAATTGCTTCCTTTGTGTTGCTTGCCACATAACCAAGAGAGTGTAATCCGACCTTCAAATGACCTGGAGTATGTCCTGCCTCTTCTCCAGCCTGTTTATAAAGGTCTACCAAAGGCCGAAAGCGATGCGTTTCTCCTCCAATGACAGCTATCATAAGAGGTAATCCAAGTGTGCCTGCGCGTACAAATGATGCGGGTGTACCGCCAACGCCGAGCCAAATTGGCAATGGGTTTTGCAAAGGTCTTGGGTATATTGACTGATTCCTCAGTTCAGGACGAAATTTCCCTGACCAATTCACTACTTCATCCTCACGGATAGCAAGTAAGAGATCCAGTTTTTCTGAGAAAAGTGCATCATAATCTTGAAGTTGCAAGCCAAACAGTGGAAAGGATTCTGTAAATGATCCACGTCCCACTACTATTTCAGCACGACCCTGAGAAATCAAATCTAAAGTAGAAAAATTTTGAAATACTCTCACTGGATCGGCTGCGCTAAGTACTGTTACCGCACTTGTTAAACGAATTCGCTTTGTCCTTGCGGCTGCTGCTGCAAGAATTATGGCTGGAGCGGAATCAAGAAACTCCTTACGATAATGCTCTCCAATTCCAAAGACATCAAGGCCTACCTGATCAGCATACTCTATTCGTTCTAAAAGTTCTGATAACGCTTTCGTGTTACTATATTCAATATTTGAATCACTTTTTAATGATGTTGCTGCGAAACTATCAATACCTATTTCCATAATATATCCTAAAATCAGGGTTAAGAATTATTGCAGGTCGTCAAATCGTTTCGGACTAACCAGTACAATAAATTAAGTTACACTTTCCTCTAATTCCATCCGTTTTCTGCTAATTCACTACATTTCTGGTGATCGTGTTTACCGCTTAATCAAGAAATATTATCGTATAGCAGAAATCGCAAACGCCAATGTCCATACTCTTCGAAAAACATGTGGATCTTTACTTATCGAGAACGGAGTTGATGTCTACCGCGTTAGCAAGTGGCTCGGGCACTCGAGCGTTTCGGTTACTGAACAGCATTATATCGATCTGCTAAAGAAGGATTATGAGGATATTTCTCTTCTCTTAAATCACGCTTCGAAGCAATTCGAATCCGAATAACAGCTGCCATATAGCTGCCAAAATGGAGACCAAACCAGACTAATAGAGACCAAAAGGCAAACAAAGAGTGAAAACGGTATTTCGCAAAAAAGGCTACATTGAATCCCGTAATATGCCCTGTAGGCAATGCTTACAGGGCC